>JBDTXR010000011.1:0-51200 GCA_040006075.1 Byssovorax sp.
CGGCGTCGGATGAACGTCCCCGCGCTGCGAAGACCCATCGCCGGGCCGAGCCGCCGGCGTGAGCGGGGGCGAAACGTCGCGGTTGACTCGGAACGCACCGCCTTCTAGGGTGCCCGCCATGCAGCGCCATCGAGGCCTTCTCGTCGTCACCCTCCTCCTTTGCGTCGGAGGCTTCGCCTCCTGGTACGCGACAAAGACGTGGGAGGGCTGGGAGTACATCCTCGACATCGTCGGCAAGGGCGACAACATGCCCATCGCCGGCCTGATCCCGATCATCGCCTTCTTCACCTATCTCTCGATGGATGAAGCCTTCCGGCACGATCGGTTGATCAAGCAGGGCCGCGAGGACGAGATCCTCGACGAGATGTACAAGTAACACGATCCCCGCCAGGCGCCGATGCTCGACCGGGTCGCAGTTCATCAGACGCGCCTGCGCACCCCGGGGCTCGGCCTCGACGCGAAGGGCGTGGCGCTCGGCGCGAAGGGGCTCGTCCTCCTTCCGTCGATCGATCGCCTCGTCGCGTTCCTCGCGCTCTACACGCGGCAGAACTCGCTCGCCGACTTCCTTCGCACCCTGGTGGTCGAGGTCGTGCGATCGAAGCTCGGCGCGCGCGAGGTGACGATCACCTTCGCGGGCGAGAGCAGCGATCGGATGGATCGCGTGGCCGAGGTCGCGCGGCTGGCCGGCGGCTACACCTTCACCGGTACCAGCCGCCATTTCGTGCAGTACCGCGACGCGGCGGCGCCCTTCGGCTACGACATCGGGCAGATCACGCCGAGCGACGCGACGCTGGCCCTCTATCACAACGCCTTCTCGCAAACGTACGATTCGGAGCGCAAGATCGAGATCCGATCGCTGCTGCTCCGCCTCGAGCCGCACGTCGATCCGTCGACGGCGCGCGAGCCCGGACCGCGGTGGATCTGCGCGGAAGCGGGCCTCGGCGCCGCGCTCATTCACTACTTCGTCCGCTCCAGCGTCGAGGCCGAGGTCGGCGTGGCCGAGTGGCCGCCCGAGTCGAGCTTCGATGAAGGGCCCGTCGTTCGCTACATTTTCCGCGTCCCCGCCGTGCCCGACCGGATGGTGCCGCTGCTGTCGAGCACGCCCGGGCTCGGCGTGTACCTGCCGATCGCGCCCGGCGCCGCGGTCGAGGTGGGGTATCGCCACCCGGTCAATCTCCGCGCCTGTCCGGTGTTCAGCGAGGCGGGACTGGTGCTCTTTCGCGGCGGCGGGCGCGACGTCCTCGAGCTGACGAAGCTGCCCGCGCTCGGCGACGTCGGCGCGTTCGCGCGGGTCGAGCTCCGCAAAGAGGTCGCGGCCTCGCGCGTCCCCGACGCGGCGGCGCGGCCCCCGGCGGTGTCGATCGCGCTGCGACTCATGCCCTCCACCGAGCCGTGGCGCGCCGTCACCGCGAGCTGGATCCGACCGGAAGAGATGCCTTTGCTCCGGCAGGTGGCCTATGCGCTCGGGCCCGAGACGCTGCGCAAGGCCCGCATCGCGCTGACGAAAGAGGGGGCCTATCTGCGCCAGCCGTCGGGGATCGAAGGCATCCCGGTGGGCGAGTTCTTCCGCGAGATCCGCGCCGGGCTCTACATCCCGGCCGGCTACGACGCCGTCCCCACCGTGGCTCCCGACGTGCTCTATCGCGCCCTCGGCTCGCCGTCGGGGCAGATCATCTTCATCAACCGTGACGGGCGCACGGTGGGTGTTCCGGGCGACGCCTTCGTCCCGCTCGAGACTGCCCTCCTCGAAGCGCAGGAGTGGGCGCCGCTCACCGGCCTGTCCAGCGGCCTCACCGCCGCGCTCTCGACCGAGCTCCCCGAGATTTTCCTGGGCGGGACGGGGATCCGGCCGCTCCGCGACGTGCCCGCCGTCGCCGAGCTCGACAAGCCCGCGGCCGCGATCGAAAAAGTCTCGTAATGGCCGAGGATCTGGGCGAACGCTGCGAGGAGCTCGCCCACGAGGTGCTCGCGCCGCTGGTCCTCGGCGGACCGATGCGCGCGGTGCGGCCGTTCGGCGGGCGCCTCGGCCTCAGCCTCGGGATCCAGCGCGAGATCGTCGATCTCGATCTGCGCTCGCGGCTCGACGTGGCGCGGGTTCGGCGCGCGCGGCTGCTGGCGCCCATCGACGCGCTGCCGCCGCTCGACGAGGCCGACTGGGCGGTGCTCGCCGCCTTCAACGATCTGGTGCAGCTCACCAACCAGCACCTGGTCACGGTGTTCACCCGCCGGAACTACGCCCGCCTCCTCGGCAACCTGCGCTGGCTCTGCGAGCGCATCCCGGCGCCGCGCGACGTGCTCGGGGCCATCTCGCGCCACGCCACGTTCTGCCGCGCGCTCGAGCTGGTCCGCACCGACTCGTCCGTGAAGTGGTGGACGGGCTCCGCCAGCTTCCGCGGCGAGACGCCGCCGACGCGCCTCACGGCGTGGAAAGACCTTCGCCGCGTGGAGATCGACGCCAAGCGGATCCCGCTCACCGAGATGACGCTCGGCCTCAAGGGGATCGCCAGCGACGACTTCAACGACGCGCTCTCGCTCTGGCTGACGCGGACGCCGCTGACCGATCTCGCCGAGGCCGCGCGCCGTGCGCCCCTGTTCTCGTGGTCGGCCTCCACGCTCTCGCTCATCGCCACGACGCCGGGCCGATCGCTCGCGTTCCGGGCGCTGTCACGGCAGCCGGCCGAGCGGGTCGCGTCGGCGCTCGCGCGCGCCAACGCGCAGATCCCCTCGGCCCTCGACGAGGCGCGCGAGCTGGCGGTCGGCTTCACGAACGAGGTCGCCGTCGGGCGCTTGCAGCTCACCGAGCAGCACAAGGGCAGCGACGCCGAGCCGCGAAATCGAGCCTCGCGGCGCTGATCTCGCTCGCTCGTCGATGATCTCGATCAGAGCATCGAGGTGTCGGCCTCGATCCCGGCGAGGACCTTGCCGCAGAGCTCCTGGATCACCGGGCCGACCATGACGTGCTGGGTCGCGACATGGACATCGCGGAAGCTGCGTTGAAGCGGGCTCGAAGCGTAAATCGAGGATCCGCCCGCCGCGGCGTAGGCGATGTCGACGGCGCGCGCGGCGCTGGTGGTGGCGTGGCACGCGGCGAGGCGCATCGCGACGCGCTCGGCGATCGGGACGCCGCCGCCGCGCACCGTGGCCTGGATCCCGCGGTCGATCGCGTCGTGGAGGAACGCGCGCGCCGAGCGGAGCAAGGCCTCGATCTCGGCGAGCTGGGCTTGAATCGCGGGCCGCGCGGCGAGCGGGCGCTTTCCACCGAAGGGCGTCTTCTCGGTGGCCAGGCCGCGGAAGTCGTCGGAGGCGCGCTGCGCGATGCCGAGCGCGACCGCGGCGACGCCGAGCGCGAGGAAGCCAAACGCTGGAAAATCGTAGAGCGCCCCGGCGCGCGTGCGCGGATCGGTGAAGAACGAGACCGAGCGCGCCGCGGGCACGAAGACGTCGTCGACCTCGATATCGTGGCTCCCGGTGCCCGCGAGCCCGAGGACGTTCCAGGTGTCGTGGATGGTCACGTCGGCGGCGGGGAAGATCATCAGCCGCGACTCGGGGACGCCGGTCGCGCTCTTCCGCAGCGCGCCTTCGTCGAAGAGCACCGCGCCGCCGAGGAGCCAGGTCGCGTGCTGGCAGCCGCTCGCGAAGGGCCATCGGCCGGTGACGCGGTAGCCGCCGGGGACCACGCTCGCCGCGCCGCGCGGGGCGAAGACCCCGGAGACGATCGCGCCTGGATTGCCGAAGATTTCGCGCGCCGTGGCCTGGTCGAGGTAGCCCGCGACGAGCGAGCTGGTGATGGCCACCATCAGGCACCACCCCGCAGCGCCGTCGGCCTTCGCGACCTCTTCGAGCACCTCGATCGCGGCGCGCGGCGAGGCCTCGAGGCCGCCGAGATCGCCCGGTACGCAGAGGCGAAAGAGGCCGGCCTCGGCCATCTTCGCCGCGAGCGTCGGCAGGAGGCGGCGGCCGCGCTCGGTCTCCGCGGAGGCGGCGCGGATGTCGGCTTCGAGCGAGCGGGGGATCTCGAGCGGCGAGAGGATCATCGCCTCACGCTACCGCCGCCGCGCGCGGGGGAGGAGCGCTGTCGATTCTCAGCGGCCCGATCGGCGCGCGCGGCCCGGGATCGGCGCGGGCGCGGGCGTGGACCGACGCTGCTCGCGCGGGATCGGGAAGCCGATGCGATCGAGCTCGCGCACGCCGATCACCTCGCCTTCAGTGATCAGCGAGGCGCGGAGGAGCGTGGCCTGGAGCTCGGCCTCGTTGCCGGGCCAGGTGTGCTCGAGCAGGGCGGCGAGCGCGTGGCTGTCGAGGCCGAGCGGCCGGCTCTGCAAGCGCACGCCGATGCGGCCGAGGTGCTCTATCGCGAGCGCGCGGATGTCCTCGGCGCGGTCGGCGAGCGTGGGCAGCGCGACCGCGTGATCGCCGAGGCGATCGGCGAGGCGCTCGCTCATTTGCCCGGTGGCAACGAGCGTATCCACCGTTGACGGCAGGGTGACGATGATCCCCACGTCGTCGGTCAGCGCCGCGCCGAGGAAGCTCTGCACGCCCTCGGGGAGCGCGTGCGCGTCGAGGATCACCAGCGATCCGCCGTGCGCCGCGCGGAGCGGAGAGGCCTCCGGATCGCGCCAGCGCGCGAGATCGTGCTCGGCGCGGCTCGGGCCGTCGAGCACGGTGAAAGGGCCGCGGCGCTTGGGCGAGGCGAGGTGCGCGAGCGCGGCCCAGGCGACACCGTCGACGCCCGGCGCCGAGAGCAGCGCGACGGGGCGCCCGGCCTCGGCGAGGCGCTCGATCTGATCGATGGCCGCGCGCGCCGCGGGGCTGTATGCGGCGAGGCGCGCGGGTCGCTCCAGCATCTTCGCCAGCGCGATCAGGCGGCCTTCATCGCGGGTGAGCGCGGCCGTCACGCGCGCGGTCTCCGCGGCGAGGCGCTCCATCTCGACCCGCGCGGCGATCTCGCGCTGACGCGATCGCGCGAGCGCCGCCGACGAGCTGATCACCGCGCCGAGGCGATCGGCGACGGCGCGGAGCGAGCGGACCTCTTCGAGCGTCATCGGGCCGCGGCGATCGGCCTTCGGCATCGCCAGGAGCGCGACGGCGCTGGTCTCGTCGCGCACCTCGGCCATCGCGGCGATCCCTTTTTCGTCGAGCCAGGCCACCATCGGGCGGATCTCGGCGCGCCGCACCTCGACGGCGCGCGCGGCGTCGAGGCGGAGGATCCGCTCGGGCTCGGAGGCCGTGAGCTCGACGAGGCCGGCGGGGAGCACGGCGGGCTCGGTGTGCACGTAGCCGGCGCGATCGACGGTGACGATTTCGGCGGGCGTGATCCGGTAGAGCGCCGCCGCCGCGCCCGAGGCGCCGCCGCCGCCGGGGGCCGCGCGCAGGGCCATCAGCGCCGACTCCAGCGCCTCTTCGGGATCGGGGCGGAGCGCGGCGCGGCTCGCGGCTCGGAGCGCGTCGAGCCAGCGCGAGCCGTCGGCGGCGAGCCGGCGCGCGAGGCGCGGCGCGGCGAGGCCGGCCGCCGCGCAGAGCGCGCACGCGGCGAGCACGGCGGCGCCCGCGCGGGTCGGCGCCGCGTGGGTGAGGTACGCCGCGAGAAGCGCCGGCGGGCCCGCGAGGATCGTCACGGCGAGGATCGATCGCAGCGCCCGCGCGAGCGCCGTGGCCTCTTGCGTGACGGCGCTCGCGGCGATGGCGCCCGCCGCCGCGGTCGTCGCGAGCGGGAGGATCCGCTCCGGCGGGGCGACCTCGAGGCCGGCGGCGAGGACGCCGACGAGCAGCGCGGTGAGCGCGAGCAGCACCGCCGCGGTGGCCCGCTCGGCCACGCCGAGCTCGAGCCGCCGCGTCGCGCGCACCCGCAGCGCCGAGGCGATCCCGAGGCCGAGCGAGCCCAGCGACGCCGCCACGGTCGCGTAGTCGATCAGGATCGGATCGAGCTCGGCGAAGCGCCGCGGCGCGAGCACGCGCGCCGCGGGGAGCGCCACCGCGATGGTCCACAGGAGCGATCCGAGCGCCGCGGCCTCGAGCCGTCGCGCCGACGCCGGCGGCTCGATCAGGCCGCCGAGCGAGGCGATCCGCGAGAGCCCGACGAGCGAGGCCATCGACGCCGTGGCCGCGCCGAGGTTGCCCATGGCGGTGAACCCGGCGCTCACCGGCCCGGTGCGCGCCGCGAGCAGCACCGCCGCGCCGCCCATCGCCGCGCGCGCCGCGGACCGCGCGGTGGCCTCGATCCGATCCTCACCGCGCGCGGGTGGCTCCGTCGCGATCCACCCCAGCGCCAGCAGCAACGGCAGCACCAGCAGCGCCGCGAACGCCAGGGCGGCGCTCCCCGCGAACGGCGATCGCGAGGGGATCGCGCCGGCCCACGCGGCCTGCAGCGACGCGAAGGCGACGTACGCGACCGCGCCGGCAGCGAGCCAGAAAGAGCGCGTGCGCCAGACCATGCGCCGCCGACCTTAGTGGATCCACCGGGCCACCGCGACCCGGAGGCGTCGCTTCACGGTCCGGTGCTCGAGCTGCTCGCGCCGCTGGCGCCGCCCGCGCCGGCCGTCGTCGCCGCGCTCGTCGACGCCGCCGCGCTGCTCGAGGCCGCGCTCGACGCGCTGGTGGCGCCCATGCCGCCCATGCCTCCGCCGCCGCTGCTCGCGGCCGTCGAGGGATCGCCGCTGGTCGTCGCCGGATCGCCGCTGGTGGTCATGGAGATCGGGAAGAAGTCGAGCGTCACCGCCGTCTTGCCGGCCATCGACGGCGCGGTGATCTCCGCGTGGGTGATGGTGACGCCCTTGTCGTCGAGGAGCGCGCCCTCGACGAACGGCATCCCGAGCCCGCCGGTGTCGAGGGCCGAGAACGTCACGGTGCCCTTCTCGCACGCCGCGGTCGCGTCCTGGTGGAGCGCGGGATCGTTGGTCGCGCTGACGGTGACCCGCACCGTCTGCCCCTTGTACATCGTGCACGCCGCGGGGCTGGTCGCCGCGCCGCTGAACGTCCAGGTGACGACCACGTCGGTCGGACCGAGGGACGGCGTCCCGCTCGACTCGCCCCCTTTCCCACAGTGCGCGGTCGCGGCGACGCCGGTCAAGGCGAGCAGAAGCACCTGGATCGTTCGGTTCTTCATGAGCAAATCCACGTTACGCGAGGTCGGGGTCCGAAGGAAACCGGGGAACTGGGACGGGCGCCCTCGAGGGGAACGCCGCAGGGAATCCGGCCCGCTCGTCGCGCTTGTGGCAGGGTGATCCCCGGAGGAAACGCCGTGCGCCTGGGAATCGATTTTGGAACGACGCGCACGGTGGTCGCCTGCTGCGATCGCGGGAACTACCCGGTGGTCAGCTTCCAGGACGATCGTGGCGACACGACCGACTGGTATCCCTCGGTCGTCGCCGAGCGCGAGGGCGAGCTCCGCTTCGGCTTCGACGCCCTCGCGGTCGCCGCCGATCCCGAGTGGACGGTGCTCCGCTCGTTCAAGCGCGTGCTCTCGGGGCCGCGCTCGTCGCCCGACTTCGAGATCGAGATCGGATCGGTGCGCCTCCCGGTCCTCGAGCTGCTCACGCGCTTCCTGGTCTCGCTCCGCGAGGCCATCCTCCACCGGTCGAACCGACCGAAGCGCAAGGGCGAAGACGAGAGCCTGATCGCCGTCGTCGCCACGCCCGCCAACGCCCACGGCACGCAGCGCTTCGCCACGCTCGACGCCTTCCGCCGCGCCGGGTTCGAGGTCACGGCGATGCTCAACGAGCCTTCGGCGGCGGGCTTCGAGTACACGCACCGCTACCGCACCACGCTCAACTCCAAGCGCGAGCACATCGTCGTCTACGACCTCGGCGGCGGGACCTTCGACGCCTCGCTCGTGCACATCTCCGGGCGCCGCCACGACGCCGTCGCCACCGCGGGCTGCAACCACCTCGGCGGCGACGACTTCGACGCCGCCCTGGTCCAGGTCGTCGTCGACGCTGCAAAAATCGAGCGATCCGCGCTCTCGCGCCGGGTGATCTCGCTCCTGGCCGATCAGTGCCGCGAGGCCAAGGAGCGCCTCAACCCCAGCTCCCGGCGCATCGTCATCGATCTCGAAGCCTGCCTCGGCGACGCCGCTCCCGCGCCCGAGGTCACCATCGGCGTCGCCGATTTCTACGACGTCTGCGTCCCGCTCGTGCAGGCCACGGTCGAGGCGATGGCGCCGGTGATGGCGCTGCTCGAGGCCGATCAGAGCGACATGCTCGCCGAGATCGCCGGGATCTACGTCGTCGGCGGCGCGAGCTCGCTCCCGATCGTCGGCCGCGTGCTCCGCGAGCTCTTTGGCCGCCGCGTGCACCGCTCGCCGTACCCGTCGGCCGCCATCGCCATGGGCCTGGCCATCGCCGCCGACGAAGAGGCCGGCTTCGAGCTGTCCGACCGCCTCTCACGCCACTTCGGTGTGTTCCGCGAGGGTGCCAGTGGTCGCGAGGTGATCTTCGATCCCATCTTCGACAAGGGCGTCCGCGTCCCCGGCGCCCGCGAGCCCCAACCCATGCTCCGCCGCACCTACCGCGCGGCCCACAACGTCGGTCGCTATCGCTTCGTGGAGTGCGGCGATCTCGATCTCCGCGGCGTGCCCCACGGCGACATCACCGCCTTCTCGGACGTGTTCTTCGCCTTCGATCGCGGCCTGCGCCAGGGGAGCGCGGATCTCGCGGGCGTCGCCGTGCGCAGGATGGATGGCGAAGGGCCGTTGATCCAGGAGCAGTATGCGGTCACGCCCCATGGCATCGTGGAAGTGACCATCTCGGATCTGGAGACCGGATATGCCCGCGTCTACCAGGTGGGGGCCTGACCTCCGCTCCCGACGACGAAAACTCCCAGCGAAGCTCGGTTTCTCGGTACAAGGAGCCATGCGAACCCCGGTGCTCTTCGGTGCGGCGCTCTGCGTCGCGGGCTGGCTCAGCGCGTGTGGCGGCAAGGTCGTCGTGGAGAGCACGTCGGGCGCGGGGGGCGGCTCTGGCCCGACCACGGCGGAAGCCGGCTCCACGTCGGGGGTCGGCGGCGGGTCGACCTCGTGCGCGGGGCGCGATCACCTCGCTTGCCTCGGCGCTTATCCCACGTGCGTTCCGGTCTACGACGACGCGTGCTGCTCGATGTGCGATCCCACCGGCGGCTGCGCCGACTGCATCAACATCCAGTTTCATCACTGCATCGATAAGGGCAGCGCCTGTGGGCCCAGCGGGCCGCCGTGCGGGCAGACGCCGGCGTGGGCGTGCTCGGGCGGGCAAGCGGAGTGCGCCGTCGATCCCGGCGGATCCACCACGCCGTGCGCCTCGGTGGCCGGGTGCATCCCCGCGTTCTGCCCGACCGACGTGACCTGCAAGACGGATCCGATCTGCGAGCCGGCGAAGGCCACCATGTGCGCGGCGACGTGCGGATCGATCCCGCATCCTTGCCCGGCGGGCACGGCTCCGGAGACGGATGGCTCCTGCTACACCGGGGCGTGCATTCCCGATACCCTCTGCCCCAAGCCTTTTTGAAGCCGGCCTCGGGCTGCTTCGAGGGCGGCGCACGCGGCGGTTGACACCCGCGAGGATTCCAGTGCTAACTGGGCGACGGGGGGCGACGCGGGTGCGCTCGGCCGTGCTCCGCTGCGCATCCCGCGCAGATCCTGCCTTCGGCTGCTCCGGAAACCACCTCTCCCATGAACCCTTATCAACCGCCCTCGCTCGCCGCCGAAGTCGGATCCGCGGACCCGGCCTCCCAGCTGGGCGGCCCGTTCACGTCGGTGTTCGGGCTCCTCGGCAACGCGTTCTCGCTCTATTTCGGCAACCTGCCCCGGATCGCGGCGATCACGCTGGCGGTGTTCGGCCCGGTGAATTTCCTCAAGTGCTATCTCGTGCACGCCGCGAAGATCGAGAACGACATCTCCGCGAGCAGCCGCGTCGAGATGATGGGCGAGAGCGTGTTCGGCTCGCTGGTGACGGCCGCCTTGCTCGTCGCGCTCGCGCATAAAATCAAGACTGGACGCGATCTCGAGGTCCGCGAGGCCCTCTCCCGGGGCTTCAAGAGCTGGGGTCGGGTGTTCGGCGCCCGCTTCCGCGCGGGTCTCTACATTTGCGCGGGCCTCCTGTTGCTCATCGTGCCCGGCGTCATCTGGACGGTGAAATACTCGCTCACCGACGAGATCGCGGTGCTCGAGGTCGATCGCAGCGGCGACCGGATCATGGCCCGGAGCGCGGAGCTGACCCAGGGGCGCTGGTGGAAGATCTTCGCCGTCGGCCTCCTCACCATGATCCTGGTCACGGCCTTCCAGCTCGCGGGAGGCATGGTCTCCGGCCTCGTCCAGCTGTGGTGGTTCACGGCCCTCGTCGACTGCGTGACGGACGTGAGCTTTCGCTTCTACGTGGCCGTGATGCTGCTGGTCTACCTGGGATCGAAGACCGGCGCACGGGGCGCGGCAATCAGGGCCTGAGCCGATTCACTGCTCGGGCGGCCACCGCGGGTGACAGCCTGGAGCGCCGAACAGCTTGATCCGCTGATCTCTTCATGCTTCGAAGGGTCGACGCCCCCTCAAGCTCCGTCGAGCGGCTTCCTATCCCGCGCTCGCTGCCGCTCGCGCCGGCGATTGAGCGGCCTCGGCGGCCAGAAACCAGCGCGTCGCGTCGGCCACGGGGAGTGGTCTGCTGAAGAGGTAACCCTGGCCCTTGTCGCCGCCGAGCTCACGAATCACCGCGGCCTGAGCCTCGGTTTCGATGCCCTCGGCGACGGTGCTCATGCCCAGGCTCCTGGCCACGCGGATCGTGGCCTCGATCAGCACCCGGTGATGATCGCTGGTGTCCGCCTGGCTGATGAACGAGCGATCGATCTTCACGGTGTCGATCGGGAGCTGGTGCAGGCTCGCGAGGGACGAATAGCCGGTGCCGAAGTCGTCCAGCGCCAGCGTCACGCCGAGCGCCTTGAGCTCGTGCAAGCGGGACTGCACCGTCTCGTCCTGCGCCGCCAGACTCTCGGTCACCTCGAGCTGCAGCCGCTCGGGGGCGATCCCGCAGGACCGCAGGACGTCGCCCACGCGGGCGGCGAACCCGGGCTGGGCAAGCTGGGCACGCGACAGGTTCACGGCCATCGTGCGCGGCGCGCGCGAGCCCAGCTCCTTTTGCCATTGCGCGAGCTGGCGGACCGCGGTGCCCAGCACAAAGTCGCCGATCGGGCCGATGAGGCCGCACTCTTCGGCCACGCCGATGAACTCCAGGGGAGGCACCACGCCGCGGGTGGGGTGACGCCAGCGCACCAGCGCCTCCAGGCCGGCCGATCGATCGATCCCGCAAGCACCCTTCAGACCGACGACCGGCTGATACACCACGAAGAGCTCGCCGCCCGAAAGCGCGGTGCGTAAATCAGACTCTACCGCGCCGCGCCGCGCCGCGCGCTGCGCCATCGCCGGCTCGAAGATCACGTACCGCGCGCCGCCGACGCGCTTGGCTTCCGCCGTGGCGATGCTCGCGTGTTGCAGCACGGAGTCGGCATCGCCGGAGGCCTGGGCCTGCATCACGATACCGATGCTGACGCCACAATGCAGCTGTTGCCGCTCGACGCCATACGGCTTGCTCAGCACGTCGAGCAGCCGCTGCGCCACGGGGTGCACATCGTCGGGGCGCGCCAGATCATCGAGCACGACGACGAACTCGTCCCCGCCGACGCGCGCGGCCAGCTGCTCGCCGGCGGTGTGGCTGATCGCATCGCGTCGTCGCAGCGCCCCGCGCAGGCGGTCGGCGAGCAGCCCCAGCACCTCGTTCCCCGCCGCATGACCGTGGGTGTCGTTGATCTGCTTGAAGCGGTCGCAGTTCATGAACAGCACCGCAAAGTGACAGTCGCCGCCGGCCCGCGCGCGTTCCATCGCCTGGTGGACGTGCTCGAGCGCCACCGCGCGGTTGGGCATCCGGGTCAGGCTGTCGATGCGCGCGGCCTGGCTGAGCTTCTGGGTCAGCGCCTGCTGATCGCGTCGCTCCGCCAGCGTGACGTCGCTCAGCATCACAATCAGCCTGGCGTCGTCCAGCTTCAGCAAGCTCAAACAGAATACCTTGAGCTCCGCGTTGCCGTGCAAACCTGGGTCGATCTGGATGCGAACCGCTTCGCACACCATGCCGGCGGGTGCCGCGAAGGCCGCCGTCAGCTCGCGCAGCCCCGGCGCCACGCCCTCCAGCGTCAGGAAGAGGTTGTCCAGGCTTCCGTCACGCGACAGGGGCATGAGCAACGACGCCGCCATCGGGTTGATCATCTCGATCTCGCCATCGAGCTTGGTCTGTGCCAGGCCGATCGGGGCCTGGTACATGAACTGGATCAACGCGTCGTCCGCGTCGGCGATTTCAGGTGAGGTCGCGGTCATGATTCATGATCCCCTGGTATCGTCGGGCTCGCCCGACGACCAGCATTCGATCCGATTGCGACCCGCGGCCTTGGCCGCGTACAGCGCGAGATCCGCTCGTTTGATCAGCGCGTCGACGCCCGTCAGGCTGCCATCCATCGTGGCCACGCCGCCGCTGACGGTGTAGCGGATCGTGACGCCGTCGACGTCCACGGTCCGTGACTCGACCGCCTCGAGCAGGCGGTTGGCCACTGCCGTCGCGCCCTCCACATCGGTGGAGGGCAAGAGCGCGATGAACTCCTCGCCGCCCAGGCGCGCGACCACGTCGACCTCTCGAAAGGTGGCTGTGAGCGTGGCGGCCAGATCGCGCAGCACGACATCTCCGGCCGGGTGTCCGTGGGTGTCGTTCACGCGCTTGAAGTGATCGACGTCGAACATGATCAAGGTCAGCGGTCGTGGCGTCCGTCTCCAGCGCTCGAGCTCGAGCTCGGCCGCCTCGAAGAACGTGCGCCGGCTGGCGATCCCCGTCAGATGGTCACAGGTGCTCGCCTTGCGCAGGCCCTCGCTGGCTTCGTGCTTGTCGGTGATGTCGCGAATGACCAGGCAGTAGGCGCGATCTTCGTCGTTCACAGGGATCTCGGGGCCTCCGAGGCCCGACTCGCCCCGATCGCGCAGCGGGGCGATCATCGCGCTGCCCCAGAACCGCGTTCCATCGGCCCTGGTGCGCCAACCGTCGTCCAGGCTCCAGCCATTCTGGTCGGCCTCGGACAGTCGGTCCTGCACCCGGTCCGGCGTGGTCGCGTCGTCGGGGTAGAAGATGGAAAATGGCTGGCCGAGCACCGCTTCACGCGTGAATCCGGTGACCCGGCCGATGCCAGGATTCCAGTCGTCGACGCGCCCGTGCCGGTCCAAGCGCACCATGGCGTAGTCCGCGATGCCGGTGAAGATGGCGTTGAACCAGGCTTCGTTCTGCCGGAGCAGCTTCTCCCGCTTCACCACCTGCGAGATGTCGCTGAGCACGGCCATCACCCGGATCTCGTCCAGCTTGAGCAGGCTGAGCGACAGGAACTGCGGATCCGACTTGCCGCGCACACCGGCGTTGAGCTGAATGCGCATGGAGTCGCACACCAGGCCGTGGGGCAAATCAAAGCTGGCCGTCAGGTGGCGTAGCCCCGGAGCCACGTCTTCCAGCGCCGTGAACAGGTTCGCCAGGCCGCCGTCGCGGGAGAGCGGCATCAGGAGCTGGGCCGAGATCGGATTGATCATCACGATCTCACCGTCGATCGTGGTCTGCGCGAGCCCGACCGGGGCGAGGTAGAGGAACTGGATCAGCGCCTCGTGCTCCTCGGTAACAGCGGTTGACATGGCGCTCTACCCTTCACACCGGCCGGCGCACGAGCAGGTAGCGCGCCGCCGCGCCGGGGGCCGCGAGGAGCCGCAGGTTGACCTGGATCGGCCGCATCCGCAGCGTCAGCACGTAGTCGAGGGTCGCGTCGAGGCTCGCGCCGCTCTCCGCCGCGTCCTCGAAGCGCTGGGCGACCAGGAAGTTGTTCATGCACGGGGCGACGGTGGTGAACAGCGGATGTCCCAGCACCCGCTGCGGCTGGAGCCCCGCCAGCCTCGACTCGAAGGCGTTGTAGCGGCGAACGACGGTCTCGGCGTCGAAGCCAATGACCCCGAACTCGAGGAGATCGAGCGCGGCGTCGTCGAGCGCGTCGATCCGGGCGAGGACGTCGGAGTCGTGGAAGGTCAGTCGGGTAGCTTCGCTCATCTGGGGGTCCATTTCGACGCCGCCGGTACGGGCGGTCGTGCGATGTATTCGACCCGCGGGAGAGGAACTTGAGCACTACCGTGAGCGTGGGCGGCGCCCTGTCAGCAAGAATTTTTCACGGCGCGGCTCCCAGCGCAGGTGCGCGGCCAAGCGGTGCTGTCGAATCGAGCTCCGCAGTAGGTGCAATGAGCGTCTCTCGCGAGGGCGGGGGTGGTCACGGCAGGCAGGGTACGTCAGCGGTCGCGCGCGCTCAAATGCGGGACGACACCACCACCCGGGAATGCGCCAACGTGCGCCAATCCTCGGTCCATCGAGCCTCTCGACCAGGTCCTCGACGGGGCTCTTCCTCGTGGACCGCGCGGGCATATCTCGTGCAATGTCGTCGGTCATGAAGCGTGTTTTTCTTTCTTGCTCGCTCGTCGGGTTGGTCGCCGTGGGGGTTGGCTGCCAGGCGAATATCAGCAGCGGTGGAGGTGGCGAAGGGAGCGGTGGAGCCGGGGGAATGACGGCGTGCACCGCCATCCCGTTGCCTCCGGGCGCGCCCGCCTATGGGTCGGACACCGAGCCCCAGCTCGTCGCGATGAGCACGCTCCACGGGTTCGTCACCGCCTATGCCGTCGGCGGCGGCGCGCCGGCCGGCAACGACATCTCCGATCCTCGCGCGGTGAGCTTCTTCTTCAACGATGCTCCCCGCACCTGCGCCCAGATCGCGGCCGATCCGCCGTGTGGAGCGCACTGGCAAGTCTCGGTCACCATCCCGCCGGAGCGGGCGCACGCGGGGACCATCGCCCTGTCCGATCCCGACGTCGTGGCCACCGCGACGACGCCCGGAGCGATGGCGCAGGGCTGCAGCGCCACGAGCGCGCCTCTCACCACAGGCACCCTCGAGATCAAGAGCTTTGGCAATTATTCGGAGGTGACGCTCGCCGGCTCGTCGACGCCGGGCGTCCCCTCCGACGGCACGTACACTGTGGCGAGCTGCCAGCTCCCTCCGCTGCCGTTGACGGGGTTCGCGATCAAACGGCCGAAGCTCCCGAGCTCGTTCCAGTCCACTGCGCCGGTCGTGTTCAGCGGACCGGAGTCCGACGATCCCGCCACGCTCTACCTGTTCCTCGGCGACGCGACGAGGAGCTGCGCCGATCCCTGGCTCCGCGACGACTGCTCCGATCACCTCGAGATGGTGATCACCATCCCTCCTTCGCTCCAGAAGCCGGGCACGGTCAAGCTCGGTGACAATCGCCTCAGCTCCACCCTGATGGTTGCCATCAAAGCGGCGGCCGTGGGCGCGAGCTCGTACGGGATCGGGACGCTGGAGGTCGTCAGCCTGGATGCGTCGACCATCACGGTGAAGCTCACCGGGACGGCTCAGTCCGGCGCGCCCTTCCTGGACGGGGTGTACACGGTCGCGATCTGCCCCTGATCCGCGGGAGCGAGCCTCCAGCGCGTCAGCACCTCTCTTTCAATCTAGCGCGGCGCGCTCTCGCCGAGCGTGGCGTCGAGCAGAGCGACCAGCGTAGTCCAGTGGCGCTCCGCGGCAGCGGCGTCGTACGTCGGAGTGTCGCGGAGCACCCAGCCGTGCCTGGCCGGATAGGTCTCGATCAGGTGATCGACGTTCGCGGTCGTCAGGGCCTCTTCGAGCCGCGCCTTCATCTCGTCGGGGAACGAGGCGTCCTCGATCGCTCCTGCCACGTAGACGCGCGCCTTCATCTTCGGCGCGAGCAGGTGCGGGCTGTCGGGGGCGTCGGTCGCGAGCCGCCCGCCGTGGTACGAGGCCGCGGCGACGATGCGATCCGGGTAGGTGCCTGCCGCCGTCAGCGACATCGCGCCACCCATGCAGTAGCCGACGGTCCCGACGCCGCCCGGCTTCACGTCGGGCTGCTCGGCGAGGTAGTCGAGGAACGCCCCGGTGTCGGACATGATCTTGGCCGCGCTCACGTGCGCGAAGAACTTCTCCCTCAGGATCTTGAGCTGCGCTGGATCGGAGAACACCGTGCGAGCATCCATCGGCTCGTACGGGCCCGCCCGATAGAACAGGTCGGGCAAGAGCACGAAGTACCCATGGGTCGCGAGCTGCTCGCCGAGCGCGAGTATCGCCGGGCGAATGCCGACCCCATCCATGAACACCAGGACAGCGGGCCATGGACCGCGGCCAGTCGGGCGGTACACGTGGCTCGGGCAGCTCCCGTCGGGCGTCTTGATCTCGATCTTGGTCATGAGGCTATTTCGCACATTTTGCAGGCAAGAGTCACCCGGGTTGCGCGGTCGGCGAGGGGGCCGTGGCGCGCCGGCTCTCCGGCGTTTACTCGCCGCGTCGATCGTGATACTCCCGATCTCATGTGCGGTCGTCACCAGGTCCCGCCGGACGTCGCGCCCGCGTCGAGCTTTACGCCCGTTCCGGTGAAGAGCGGCGCGCCGAGCGATCAGCAGGCGGTGCAAGCGGCCACGACCGAGGCCGACGCGCTCAAGGCGCTTCGAAACCAGAAGTCCGCACCTCCGATCCCGAATTCGTGAGGCCCGCGTGAGGGTGTACGTCGTCGCCAAAGGCGATCACCTCCCGGCGATCGCCGAGTCGAACGGCTTCGCGCGCCACGACGCAATCTGGAGCCACCCCGACAACGCCGAGCTGAAGAAGGCCCGCGGCGCCGCGGAGATCCTCCTCCCCGGCGACCAGCTCCAGATCCCCGATCCCGAGGAAAAGACGGTCGAGGTCCCCGACGGGCAGAAGCACCGCTTCGTCGTCAAGAGCGAGAAGCTCGAGCTGCGCTTGCGGATCCGCGATATCGCCTCGGCCCCCCTCGGCGGCGCGAGCGCGATCCTCGCCGTGAGCGACGGCAACCAGGATCTGACCACCGACGGCGACGGGCAGATCATCGCGCCGATCCTGCGGAGCGAGCGCAAGGCCACGCTCACGGTGGGCGAGGCGGTGTACGAGATCGGGATTGGCGATCTCGATCCCGTCGACAGCGAGAGCGGGTGGCAAGCGCGCCTGGTCAACCTGGGTTACCTGGAAGGGCTCTTGCCGTCGCCGGTCGCCACCGAGGACGCCGCGCCGCCCGACGAGCCGGATCCGGAGGACGGCCCGCCGTACGACGAAGAGGCCGAGCGCGCGCACGAGCTCCGCGCGGCGATCGAGGAGTTTCAGCTCGACGGCGGCCTCGGCGTGACCGGCGAAATGGACGACGCGACGCAGGCCAGGCTCCGGGAGCTCCACGGATGTTGAGCCTCGGCTCCAGGGCCGCTCTGCGCGGGATCCGACGCGGATCATGAGCTCGCACGTCCACCTCGACACCGACGACGCCGAGGGCGGCGTCTCGGGGACCCACCCGGCGCGGGAGCCGTTCCGGGTGCGCGCCGCGCCGTCGCTCAGCGCCGGCACGGTCCCGTTCAACGCCGTCGAGCCGGGCCTGTTCACGGTGGCCTGCTGGCGCATGGACGACGTGCGCTTCGACTTCGACTCGTCGTTCGTGATGCCCGCGGCGAAGAAAGAGCTCTCGCTCCTCCGGCAAATCCACGACGAGCACGTCGGACACCCGCTCTCGATCTTCGGGCACGCCGATCCCACGGGCACCGACGACTACAACAAGGCCCTGAGCGGCCGGCGCGCGCAGGCCATCTATGGCTTGCTGGTGCGCGACACCGACCTCTGGGAAGAGCTGTATTCGCACCCCTTCGGCGGCGACCAGTGGGGCAAGAAGCACGTCACGCTCATGCTCTCGGCGGTCCCCTCGGACAGCGGCCCTCCGTACACCGAGGCCGCGCCCGGCCCGGGGAGCGCGAGCACCAGCGCCGTCAAGCTCTTCCAGGACGAGCACGGCCTGAAGGGCGACGGCGACGCCGGCCCGGCCACCCGCAAAGAGCTCTTCAAGGCCTACATGGACGCGCTCTGCGACGGCGACGCGCTCGAGCTCGATCCCTCGGAGATGCTCGGCGGCGGGGCGCTGGGGGGCGGGAAGGGGGACTACCAGGGATGCTCGGAGCTCAATCCCGTCCTGGTGTTCTCCGGCGACGAGGCCAAGGTCCTCGACCAGCCGGCGCACCACGCCGAGCGCAACGGGCAGAACAGCGTCAATCGCCGGGTGCTGGTCTTCTTCTTCCGCAAAGGCACCACCATCGACGAGGCGAGCTGGCCTTGCCCGCGGGTGAAAGAGGGCACCGCGGCCTGCAAGAAGCGGTTCTGGTCCGACGGCGAGGTGCGGCGTAACCCGCAGGCGAAGCGGCGCCTCTACGAGGTCACCCACGACACCTTCGCTTGCCGCTTCTACGACCGACTGGCCATGAAGTCGCCGTGCGAGGGCTCGTCGCCGCTGATTCTCCTGCACCTCCGGCTCTGCGATTACGAGAAGGATCCCGTCGGCGGCGCACCCTTTCGCGTCCTCCACGGCGAGAGCGTGCGCAGCGGCGAGGCCGGCCCCGACGGGTTCATCACCCTCATCGCCTTGAAGCGTCCCGAGGCCGTGAAGATCGAGTGGACCCGGCCCGAATTCGCCGACGACGACGATTTCCCCTTCCGCCGCGAGCTCTTCGTCGACGTCGGCGACGACGATCCCTCCGACGACAAGCGCCTCCACAACCTGGGCTACGTCGACGCCTCGCGCAGCGAGAACGTGAAGTCCTATCAGGTCGACTTCGAGCACAAAGTCACCGGTGTGCTCGACGACATCCGCGTGGAGCTGCGCGACTTCCACGACGGCGGCCCGCGCCCGGCGAAGACCTGACATGGCAGTCCCGAAAACCAGGAAGTCGTCCGGTGCCCCGGTCAAGCCGAGGATCCGGTTCATTCGCCCCGATCCGGAGTCGCCCAAGCCGACTGGCACCGAGAAAGACGCGGACGAGCTGCGGTTTGGCTTCTGGGACAACTTCATGGACTTCTCCGCGCCGCTGCCGGGCCAGACGGCGCGCCTCCAGCTCCTGAACACCCAGGAGCTCGAGACCCGGAACCTCTGCGGCGGTGATTCGCGCCGGTTCTACATCACCCTCGAAGACCCGGGCGCGGCCGGCAAGGGGTTCGTCGAGGTCGACTGGTGGACGGCGTACGCCAACAGCGACGCTCGCGTGGCCGGGACGGTGCACGACGATCCGGGCTCGAAGATGGCGTTGATCGAGACGGGTAAATCCACGGGAGTGTTCATCTCCAAAGGGCTCATGCTCGTCAACGACGCGGCCGACCGCTCGGTCGGGGTGCACAGCGGGATCTCGGCGAGCGATCCGCTGCTGGGCAAGGCGCACGGGGGCGTCCGCACCGACAAGCAAAGCAACTACCGGCTCCGTCGCGCCGGCATGTTCGGCTTCAGCGTCGCGAGCTACCAGTCGAAGGCCATGAAGGCGCCGGTCACGGTGGTCGCGCCGGTGTTCCTGCCGGCCAACCGCAGGCTGATGCCGGTGCAGGTGTACGTCGTCAAGAAGAGCAAGGGCGGCGCCCCGTCGATCCCGGTGGCCGACATCGCGAGCGTCGATCTCCGCGTGCTCACCGAGACCTACGAGCGACATGGCATCTGGGTCTGGACCATGGTGTCGAGCAACGACGAGGCCATCAACGGATCTTCCATCACCAAGGCAGGCTCCCCCATCGAGTACACCATGCTGCTCGTCGATCCGCCCGCGAGAGTGAAGGACGCCAAGGTGACCGAAGCCGACATGGACACGCTCGCCGCGACCTTCCTCGGAGCCGGCAAGAGCACGCTCCGGCTCTTCTTCGTCGAGGAAATTCTCTATACCATCGGCGGGCATCAGGTGCTCGGCATCGCCTTCAGCACCAATTACAAGCCGGCGCCCAACAACGGAGACAGCCTCGCGGTGAACGCCACCCCGATCGCGCAAACCACGCTCGGGACGGGGTTCGTGCGCCTCGGCCGCGATCCCTACACCGCGGCGCACGAGCTGGGACACCTTCTCATGCCCAAGCAGCAGAACGGAGGACACTTCAGCACCCCCTCCGGTCTCCTCACATCCTTCTTCTCGCCCGCGGCCGGCACCCGCCATTTCCACCCGCTCAACCTGATGCGCGATGGCTCCGCCGGCCAGGTGGAGCACGCGGCGCAGACGAAGCGGATCTGGGACGGCTCCGACGACGACGGCGACAGCCAGCACTCGTCGCTGGACATCTCGGGGTTCCTCCGGTGAATCGCCGCGGCATCCTCGTGCTCGCCGCCGCTCTCGCGGCGTGCTCGCAGCGCGGAGGATCCACGACGTCCACGTCGTCAACGGCCGACGCCTCGGCGCCCACCGTGAAGAGTGCCTATCTGCCGCCGCGCCCGGGCGACGCAATCCAGGGCCTCTTCGCGATTGCCAATCCGGAGAGCGAGGCCGCCCGCCGGGGCTACGAGGCCCGGATCGCCGCGGCGAAGACCGAGACCGAGGCGAGGTCGGTGCGAATGGAAGCGGCGCTGAACGCCGATTTTCTGCCGACGCAGGCCACCGTCCGCGGAGGCCGCCTCGTCCTGCGGCGCGGGTTGAAGGTGGTCCTCGACACGGCCTATCGCGTCGAGAGCGAGGACCCTGCCGGGGTGAACGTGGTGCTCGACGTCGACGGCGGCGCGCCCTGTCGCCTCGATCGGATCGCGCCCGACACGCTCCGGGTCCCGTCCCTCGAAGGGATCGCCGGCGGCGCGATCTGGGTCCGGCGAGTCGTCCGCGACTGAGCAGCTCCACCGGACCGCGAGGAAGACCGAGGAGGCTCCGTCGCGCGCGGTGAGGATCGCGCCGTCACCGCAGCTCATCCTGGTTCAGTCCCTCGGTACACACCTGTCCATCTCGGCTCCGGTCCTCGCCTCCATCCCGCACTTCACCTGGCTCACCGTCATCTTGCCGGTGCACGCGGTGATCTCCTTCTCGCGCACCTTGTCGAGGATCGGCTTCATCAGCGCGGCTCCCGCGGCGTCCTGGTTGCGGTTGAGCACCTCGACCAGGTGATCGCCGAGCTTCTCGCAGTCGTCCCTGGTGGCCCTGGGGGCGCAGGCGGCGACGAGCGAGGCGCCGAGGGCGAGCGCGACGAGGGTGGCGGCGAAGCGGCGAGCGGGGATGGCAGCGAGCATGGGTGTCCTTGGCGGGGGCGCCGCGGCGCCGATCGGCGGCGGGAGGCGAGGGAGAGGCCGCGGCGCGAGGTTCGAGCGGGGCCCCCGGATCGACAGTACGCGATCTCGCACGCGCGAGTGATGGTAGAGTCGCCGCCGAACGCTGCCGCTCGGGGGACGCTCCCGTCGCGCAGCCCGCCGCCGGAGGACAGATACGCATGTACCGTCGAAGCTTGCTCGCACTCACCATGGTTCTCTTCGCGCTCGCGCTCATCGGCTGTGGACCGCCGTGGGTGGTCGTCATGCAGACCACCCCGAACCCCTTCGTCAACGCGCCGAAATTCTCGGTCGTGCCGACGGATTTCACTGGCCTCACCATCGGCGACAAGCCCGAGCAGGTGTACCTGGCCGGGAAGGACGCCGGGCAGCAGCAGAGCTTCGCGTCGGACAAGGCCGGCATCAACGAGGAGTTCGTCAACACCCTGATCAAGCAGGCCCGCGAGGCCGGGATCGAGGTCGTGCTCGGGACCGGCCCCGGCGACGCGCCGTTCCAGATCCACCCGGCCGTCGGCTGGATCGAGCCCGGCTTCTACGTGGGCGTCGCGAGCGCGCCCAGCCAGGTCCGGATGAGGCTGCAAATCACCACCCCGGACGGGCGCGTGCTCGACGAGATCATCATGAAGCACCTCACCGGCGGATCGCTCTTCAACCCGTCGAGCGGCGGGCGGTTCCGCAGCGACGGCGGGGGGCTGGGCGCGTGGAGCGCGAAGTACCTCAACTCACGCGTCCACCCCGGGAGCTGAAGCCCGCTCCGGCGGATCGGCCTCGCCGTCGAGCACGCGGTGCATCCGCGCTTCGTCGAGGCCGTTCTCCCATTTGGCGATCACCACCGTGGCCACCCCGTTGCCAATCAGGTTGGTGATCGCCCGCGCCTCGGACATGAACCGATCGATCCCGAGCAGCAGCGCCAGCCCCGCGACAGGGATGGTGTGGGTGGTCGAGAGGGTGGCCGCGAGGGTGATGAACCCGCCCCCGGTCACCGCCGCTGCGCCCTTCGACGTCAACAGCAGCACCCCGAGGATGCTGAGCTGCTGGCCGAGCGTGAGCGGGGTGTTGGTCGCCTGGGCGACGAAGATCGCCGCCATCGTCAGGTAAATCGAGGTCCCGTCGAGGTTGAACGAGTAGCCGGTGGGGATCACCAGCCCGACCACCGGCCGCGCGCACCCGAGGTTCTCGAGCTTGGACATCATCCGTGGGAGCGCCGACTCCGACGACGAGGTGCCGAGCACGATCAAGATCTCTTCCTTCAGATAGACAATCAGCTTGAAGATGCTGAAGCCGCTGAGCCGGGCGATGCCCCCCAGCACCAGGCCGACGAAGAGCGCGCAGGTGAGGTAGACCGCGCCCAGGAGCTTGCCGAGCGAGAGCATGGTGCCGAGGCCGTATTTGCCGATGGTGAAGGCCATGGCGCCGAAGGCGCCTACCGGCGCGAATTTCATCAGGATGCCAATCACCCCGAAGAGGCCGTGCGAGAGCTGATCGAGGAGCTTGACCAGCGGCTCGCCCTTCTCGCCGAGCTGGAGGAGCGCCAGGCCGAAGAGCACCGAGAACAGCAGCACCTGGAGGATTTCCCCCTTCGCGAAGGCGTCGACGACGCTGCTGGGGATGATGTTGAGCAGGAACTCCACCGTCCCGAGCGGCTTCGCCCCGCCCGTGACCGCGTCGAGGTCCTTCGGATCCAGCGTCGCGACGGTGGCGTTGACCCCGGCGCCGGGCTTCAGGACATTGACCACCACGAGGCCGATGAACAGGGCCACCGACGAGACCACCTCGAAGTAGAGCAGGGCCTTGACGCCGACGCGCCCGACCTGGCTCATGTGCCCCATCTTGCCGATGCCGACGGTCACCGTCGCGAAGACGATCGGGGCGATCATCATCTTGATCAGCTTGATGAAGCCCTCGCCCAGCGGCTTGAGCGCGACGCCGGCGCTCGGGAAGAGATAGCCGAGCAGCGCCCCGAAGACGATCGCCGTGAGCACCTGGAGATAGAGCCGCTGGTAGAGCGGCTTGTACGGTTCGAGGAGCGGAGCTGCCATGGGGGTGGGCCTCGTCGCGACGGCCCGGGGCCCGTCGCTGCGCGCCGAGGGTATCCGAGCCGGCGCGGGTGATCCACGACAACGCGGGGTGATCCGCCAGATCACCGCCGGGCGCCCGCGATTCCAGATCATCCTTCTTTACCGGCAACAAACCGCGGCTTTTTCGCCGAAGGGGGCCTGGCACGATTCATGTTCTTTCGGGTCGTCGAAGGGCGCGCCCGGAGCCGCTCACCCCCTCTCGCTCGAAGGAGAATGCGATCATGTCCCGTCACCTCGCCCCTGGTCTCGTCCCGATGTTCCTGCTGCTGGGCGCCTGCGCGGCGGTGGGTTCGGAGTCTCCCGCCGAGTCGGAGCAGGGCAGCGAGAACGCGGTCTCCGGCGCCCTCGCCGACGGGGACTACGTGATTCACCCGGTGAGCAGCAACCACTGCCTCGATGTCTCGGGCTCCAGCAAGGCCGACGGCGCCAGGGTACAGGAGTGGACCTGCAACGGCACCTCGGCGCAGACGTTCCACCTGATCTCGACCGACAGCGGCTATTACAAAATCGTCAACATCAACAGCGACAAGGCGCTCGACGTCAAGGACGTGAGCAAGGCGGCCAACGCCACCCTCCAGCAGTGGGGCTACGGCGGCGGCCAGAACCAGCAGTTCAAGCTGGTGGACCGCGGTAACGGGCAATTCAGCATCCAGGCGCGCCACACCGACATGGCCCTCGACGTGTTCTGGGGGAAGCCGGACGACGGGACTCCGATCGTGCAGTATCCTTACACGGGGACCAGCAACCAGCGCTGGACGTTCAGCAAGGTCGGCGGCGCTCCGCCTCCTCCGCCCCCCGGCGGCGGCGGCGATCTCCCCACCCGGCTCCGCGTCACCAACCACTGCGCCAATCCGATCTGGGTCGCGCACTCCAGCAACGTGCCCGACGCGCAGAACGTGAAGCTCGATAACGGGCAGTCGCGCGACTACAACATCCCTGACGGCGGTCTGCCGGCGATCCGCGTGTGGCCGAAGGTCGGCTGCGACAGCAACGGGGTCAACTGCAAGATCGGCGAGAGCGTCTCGCCCTGCCCGGCCGGAGGGTGCCAGCCCCCCGTCGACTCGAAGTTCGAAGCCTCGTTTGCGCCCAAGGGCGCCGCGGCGGCCACCTGGTACAACCTCAGCCAGGTCGACGGCTACACGCTCCCGTTCAAGGTGGTCCCGCGCGGCGCAGGTGCCGAGTCGGGGAGCTGCCAGACCTCGGACTGCCGCAACCTCTCGCTCGACCAGTGCCCCAGCGACGAGGACATGAGCGCCGGCGGCGCCTTCCCGGCCTTCGCCCACGAAGATCTGCGGATCCGCGACAACCAGGGCAAGGTGATTGGCTGTCTGTCGCCCTGCAAGAAGTGGAATTACCCGGCGCCCTGGGGCCTGGGACAGCCCGAGTCGGCCGATCCGGGCCTCCACCTCTGCTGCCCGACCCCGATCGATCCCGCGTCCGGCCAGTGCACGCCGCAGAACAAGTGCATGAGCTCCGAGTCGTGCCGCAACCCCGGCGATCCCCGCAGCGTGGTCCACACGCAGTACGTGGGCGACATCCACAACATGTGCCCTTCGGCGTACAGCTACTCGTACGACGACGCGGCCGGCCTCCACAACTGCCCCTCGACGACCGGCTTCGAGGTGGTGTTCTGCCCTTGATTCGCCCGCCGCGTCGGGGAACGACCCTGACCCGCTCCCCCCCTTGCGGCTGGCCGATCAGCGGCCAGCCTCTCAGCGTCGGCTCACCTCGTTGCCGAGCAGGCCGAGCAGGACCCGGTACTTGGCGTCCTGGATCTCGGGGTGCCACTCGAAGCGGGCGCGCTCGAACCACTGCACCAGATACGACTTACCGTCGCTCGTCTGCTCGACGGTCGGCTGCGTCAGGGGGAAGCCGAAGAGCGCCAGGCTGCGCTGGTCTGCGTTGCCCAGGCTGGGATCGGAGAGCCCGTGCGTCTGCCAGTAAGTCATGAACCCAGCGTCGCCATCCTGGTTGCACACGTTGAGCTTCGTGGCCTCGAACCAGCGGCAACCCTCCTTGGGACCGTCGTCGTGCGCCACGCTGCCGGGATCGATGCCGAGCTGCTGGCGGCGCTCGACGCCGAGCAGACCGAGGAGCACCTCGTAGCTGCCCTGGGCGTTCTCGTCGTGGTACTCCATCCGTTGCCGTTCGAACCACTGGCTGAAGAGGCCGCGCGAGGGCTGGTTCGCGTCGGTCATGCAGCGCGCGGGCGACTTGGGATAGCCAAAGACCGTGAGCCCGCCGTTGTTCTTCCAGTACGTGTAGAGCTTGCCCGAGATCGCGCTCTTCGTCGCCGCGAAGTAGGCGCAGTGACCGTTGTCGTCGTCGCTCCCGCCCGACTTGCCCGCGGCCGGGCCACAGTCGACGAGCGCGGTAGGATCCGGCGTACAGCCGGCGTCGGAGGGCGGCATCGCGCTCGAGAAGCAGGCGCCCTCATCGAGGCTGCCCTCTCCGCCCAGCCGGTACGCCGCCACGGTAAAGGACGCTTTGGGCCCTGTCGCCGCGTGCTGCGCGCTGGCGGAGTCGTGACGCAGGCCCCACGATCCCTTGTCGTCCGCCTTCTCGCTGTCCACACCCTCGTTGTCGCGGTAAGCATACCAGAAGGCGTGGTCGACGTGATTGTCGGCGTCGTCGCCCGCGAGGGTGTCGTCCACGTACGAAAACAGCGAGGCTTGATCGGCCTCGTCGACCGAGTCGTTGATGCCACCCTGGGTCGACCGGAACCCCACCTCGGTGGCCCAGAGCGACTGGCGACCATAGCCCTTCACATCCCTGAAGTAGGCCTGGATCCGGTGGATCGACTCGTGGGTTCGCTGCCGCCACATCGCGCGGTTGCGCGGCTCGCCCTCGCTGTAGGAGTAGGGGTTGTACGGGTGGACGCCAAAGGCATCCCACGGGGCCTGCCCCGGGGGCAGCGCCGCCATGAAGTCCGTCCACCAGCTCTCGCCGGAGGGATTTCCCGGGTAGAAGTAGGTGCTGAGGATGCCGCCCGAGACGATGAACGGCGGGTTCGCGCGGGCCTTGCTCTTGACTCCCTTCCACACCTTCACCAGGAGATCGGCGTAGCCGACCGGCGAGGCTCCCTCGTGATCGGCGTCGTTCGGCTCGTTGCCGAGCTCGTAGGCGTCGGCGACCGCGTCACCGGTGAAGACGTCGTCGATGAGGGCGTTGAGCTTCCCGGTGTAGCTGTCGACCCACCCCTGGTGGCTCGCCGCGGCGTCTTCGCGACCCGGGTGGGCGAGGACCATCACCTTGAGAGAGCGCGCGTGGGCGCGACGGATGATCTCGCGCAGCTCCTCGGGGGTCGCGTCGGTGTTGTGGTCCACGTCGAGCCGCATCCACTCGAAGCCGAGCTGCCGGCGCATGTCGCACGCGACCCGCTCGGGCTCGTCGAGCAGGTTGTGGGCTATCGCGGTACCGTTCACCGTGCGTCGGGCGATGCCGCCCGACACCACACCCCACATCGGGCGCCCTCCACGACGAACGCCCGTGTCGACGGGATTTTCCCCGCGATCGACAGCCTCGCCGCCATCGGGTGGGATCGCGCACGCGACAATCGACAGAGCGGCGGCGGCGAGGAGGGCGCGGCGGTGGAGGGGCATGAAGACCCTTGGAGCAAGCGCCGCGCCGTCCACCGCAGAGCCAATTTCAGGCGCCAACACGCGGGTTTTGAGCGCGTTATGGACCGCTGGTGATCCGGGCCCGCCCCGCGGAGGATCCACCCCCGGGGCGCCTTCGCGTGGGTCGCGAAGAGCCAGGCGGGGAGCATGGCTGTAGGCGCCCTCGCCCTCGCCCTGGAACGGGCTACGGCCCCGTCGAGCTCGAGCTGGCGGCGCCGCCCCCGCCGCCCATGCCTCCGGCGCCGGTGCTGCTGCTCGTGGCGCTCGTGCCGCCGCCGCTGAGCCCGGCAATCCAGGTCTTCACACAGGCAATCTCGCTGTCCGGGAGCGGCGCGCTCGGCGGCATCCGACCACCGCAGTCGGTCCCGGCGACCTTGATGTAGATCTGGCTGCCGGTCGGATCGGCGGGATCGGCGAGAGGGTGCTTGCACTCGCTGGCCATCTTGCCAAGCACCCTGGTCTCGACTCCCGCCGACACCAGATCGAGGCCGAGCTGCGGTGTCGCCCCGCTGTGGCAGGCGCTCCCGGCGCATTTCTTCGCCAGGATCTCGGTCGGCACGTCGGGGCAGGTCGGGCTGCCGCCGCCGGCGCCGCCCATCCCGCCATCGGCGGTGAAGCGGCCGGGATCGCGGAGCTTGCCGGGGCAGCCGGCCAGCCAGAGACACCCGATCATCGCCGCGGCGCCCACGAAGAGTGCTTTCAGCTCAGTACGCATACGCCACACCGATCCCGAAGCTGAAGAGCTCGTCGAGCGCGCCGCCGGCCACGTAGGCGTCCCCGGGGACCGGGTCGAACGAGTAGAAATACCGCGTGTAACGCCCGGTCAGCCGCGCTTCGAAGCCCGAGGCGATGAGGATGGCAAAGCCCGCTCCGGCGTCGAGCCCGCCGACCGTGGGGCCCTTGAAGCGATCGTGAACGGCGCCGGCCGAGAGGGCGCCGTCGTAGCCGGCGTCGAGGAGCAAGGCCATGCGCCAGAAGGGGATCCGCGCGTCGAGCCCGCCGCGGAGCGCGACGTAGCTGACGTCGGGAGTCGAGGTGGCGAGCGTCGCCGATCCATCGAAGGTGAAGCTCGTGAAGCTGATGCCGCCGTCGACGCCGATCACCGGACCTTCGTTGCTGCCGGGCCGGAAGCGGGCGCGGAGGCCGCCGCCGGCGCGCATCCAGGTGGTGCCGAGCTTGGTCCCGCTCTTGGTCGCCGACGAGATGCCGAAGGCGCGGGAGAAGCTCCCGGTGAGGCCGAGATCCTTGAGGAGCGGGATCCTGGTCCCCGCGCCCGGGTACACCTCGACGGCCACGGCCGGCATCGGCGCGCCGAACACGTCGTAGTCGCGGGTGTTGGGGGTGATCGGATCGCTGTAGGCGAAGCGTCGCCCGCCGATCTCGAACGACAGGCTCGCCGTGAAGAGCGCGGTGCTCATCTGGTTCTTCTCGCGCGAAGGCGAGGCGTCCACCGGCGGCGGAGCGACGGGCGTGTCGGTGGTCTTGGTCGCGACGGCCTTGCTCTCCGCCTTCGGACCCGCGAGCTGCTCGAGGTGCGAGCCGAGCGCGTTGCTCAGCGCGGCCTTCTTCGCGTCGCTCCCGCTCGGCAGCGTGACGTCCTCGTCGACCGCTAAATCGCCCGGGATCTGATCGAGGAGCATCACCGCGACGACGAGCCCGCCGGGGCCGTTCTTGCGCGAGCGCGCGGCGATCACCGCGTCGGCGCCGACGGCGGCGGCCGCTTTTCGGAGCCGTCCGAGCGCTTTTTCCCGCTGCCTGGCCTGGGTAAGCGCCGGCCCGAACGAGCCGCGCTGTCCCTCTTTTCCGAGCGCGTCCGAGAACACCGCCGGATCGATGATCCGGAGCCGCTCGGGGACGATCGAGAGCACCGCGCCGCGGACGGTGTCCGCGTCATTGCCCTCGACGTAAATGGCCACCGCCTTCGCGGATCCCGCGGCAAACGCCGACGCTGGAGCCAGCACGATCGCGGCGAGGACGGCTATCCATGCGAGGATCGTTCGACCGATCCAGGCGGCGTGGCGCGGGTGGACCGCGAGGTGATCGGGACAACGCATCAGGATCCCGCGCATCATCGTCGAAGTTTGCGGCGGGTGTCGACCCCGGAGTGTGTCGCCTCGGGCCGCGGCGCTTCGTGGTCGACGGCGCGGGCCCTTCGCGATAGGCTGGTTTCTCGCGCCGGGTGACGTTTTCGTCGCCGCGCATTTTTCCAGTCGATCTTGGAAAATTACCGAGACCGTGTGATGCGGAGCTGCCGATGAGTCGAACCCTTGGCTTCTGGCCGCCGCTCGCGCTCGCGGCGATGGTGGGCTCTGCCGCCTTCATCGGTGCTTGCACGGGAAAGATGGGCGCTGTGCCCGATCCGGTCGGCACGGTCACCGAAGACGTGTGCGCGACCGGGGTCCACCCGGGCGGCGCGCCGATCCGGCGGATGACCCGCTTCGAATACAACAACGCCGTTCGCGATCTCCTGGGCGACACCACCCGACCGGCCGACGCCTTCGTGGCCGAGGAAGAGGCCCTGGGCTTCAACAACCAGGCGACGGCCCTGGGCGTGACTCAGCTCCTGGCCGAGCAGTACATGGAAGCGTCGGAGGGGATCGCCTCGCGCGCCGCGGCGGACTGGAGCAAGATTTTGCCCTGCGATCCGGTGAAAGCCGGACAGGACGCCTGCGCGGCGCAGCTCATCGCCTCGTTCGGGCAAAAGGCCTTTCGCCGCCCGCTCGCCCAGGCCGAGTCCGACCGGCTCCAGCAGCTCTATGCCTGGGGCAAGCAGAAGTACGACTTCTCCACCGGCCTCCAGCTCGTGATCCAGGCGGCCTTGCAGTCGCCGCGCTTTCTTTATCGGGTCGAGATGGGGATGCCCGATCCGCTGAAGGATCAGGCCGACGTGACCGAGCTCGACTCCTGGGAGGTGGCCAGTCGGCTCTCGTTCCTGATCTGGAGCTCGATCCCCGACGCCGAGCTCTTCGCGGCGGCCGAGGGCGACGCTCTCCACGATCCCGCGGACATCGAGAAGCAAGCGCGGCGGATGCTCGAGGATCCGCGCGCGCGCGACGCCGTGGCGAATTTCCACGCGCAATGGCTGGGTCTGAGCCGGATCGAGACGCTCGCTAAAGACGTCAAGGTCTATCCCACGTACACCCCGGCGCTCCGTCCGCTCTGGGAGAAAGAGACGCTCAGCTTCCTCGATCACGTGGTCTTCGACGATGCCAGAGGGGACGTGAAGACCATGCTCACCGCGCCGTACTCGATGATGAACGCGGATCTCGCGGCGTTCTATGGAGTCAAGGGGCCCAAGGGCGCGGGCTTCGAGCAGGTGAGCCTGGATCCAGCGCAGCGCGCGGGCCTGCTCACCCAGGCCAGCTTGCTCGCGGTCAACGCCAAGCCCAACCAATCGTCGCCGGTTCACCGCGGCAAGTTCGTGCGCGAGCGGCTCCTCTGCCAGCCGCTGCCGCCGCCGCCCAACAACGTCAACATCCAGCCTCCCGACGTCGATCCCAAGGCCACCACGCGGCAGAAGTTCGCCCAGCACTCGTCGGATCCGTACTGCGCCGGGTGCCACAGAATGATGGATCCCATCGGCTTCGGGTTCGAGAGCTACGATGGGATTGGCCAGCTCCGCACCACCGATCATGGCCTCCCGGTCGACGCCAGCGGCGAGCTCACCGGCACCCGCGACAGCGACGGCAAGTTCAATGGAGCCATCGAGCTCGCGGCGCGCCTCGGCGACAGCGCCGAGGTGCGCGAGTGCGTGGCGACGCAGTGGTTCCGCTTCGGCTACGGCCACGGCGAAGAGAAGGCCGACTCCTGCGCGATGAACCAGCTTCAAGATGCCTTTCGAGCGGCCGATTACAACGTGAAAGAGCTGCTCGTGGCCCTGACCCGGACCGACGCGTTCCGCTACCGGAACGTCGTCGTGGCCGGGAAATGAAGGGATCTCCGGTCCCGTCATGAAGAAGCTCAACCGACGTCACTTCCTCCGGGGCGCGGGCGGCGTGGCCGTGGCGCTGCCCTTCCTCGGCGCGATGGGCGAGACCGCCTATGCCGCGCCGTTCCCCAAGCGCTTCATCGTCTTCTTCACCGGCCTCGGCCACGTCAAGACCGCCTGGTCGCCCTCCGGCACCGAGACGGATTTCACCCTGGGCCCGGTGCTCGACCCCCTCACCAAGCACAAATCGAAGCTCCTGGTGCTCGAAGGCGTCGACATGGAGTCGGCCTATCACGGCCCGGGCGATCCGCATCAGCAGGGGATCGCCCAGTCGCTCTCGGCCACCGAGCTCCAGGCGGGCAACCTCTTTCCCTATGCCTGCGATCCCTCGGCGATGGTGGGCTGGGGCGGCGGGATCTCGGTCGATCAACGCCTCGCGGGCGAGCTGGGCCAGAAGACCAAATTTCCCTCGCTCGAGCTGGGCGTGCAGGTCCAGTACACCAACGTCTCGTCGCGTCTGGCCTACAAGGGCGCCGCGCAGCCCGTCCCGCCCGAGGACAGCCCCTATGCGCTGTTCACGCGGGTGTTCGGCGACGCGGCGGCGGATCCGAAGTCGATCCAGCGCCTGCGGGCGACTCGCCACCAGGTGCTCGCCGCGGTGCAAGACGACGTGCAGAGCCTGTCCGCCCGCCTCGGCAAGGACGACAGGCACAAGCTCGACAACCACCTCGACGCCATCCACAGCATCGACACCCACCTCGACGTCGCGACCCAGGTGGGCGGCGTCTGCGCGGTGCCCGACATCGGCGGCGATCTCGACGTCTACGCGGGCGAGAATTACCCGCTGATGGGCAAGCTGCACATGGATCTCCTGGCCATGTCCCTGGCCTGCGATCTGACGCGGGTGGCGAGCCTTCAGTGGACCTCCACGCAGGCGGGCAAGGTGTTCTCGTGGCTCGGCCAGACCGAGACCCACCACAGCCTCTCGCACTCGGGGCTCACCGACACCGATCGGCAAAGCCAGCTCGTGGCCATCGGTAACTGGCACGCTCAGCAGCTCGCCTACCTCATGGACCGGCTGGCGTCGTTCCCCGAGGGCAACGGCACGGTGCTCGACAACACCTTGATTTTGTGGTGCACCGACATCGCCCAGGGGCAGAGCCACTCGCGGCGCGACATGCCCTACGTGCTCGCGGGCGGCGCCGGCGGCGCGCTGCAAATGGGGCGTTATTTGCAGTACAACGGCGACCACCACAACAACCTGCTGGTGTCGATCCTCAACGCCATGGACGTGCCCGACACGACCTTCGGGAACCCGGCCTATTGCACCGGCGCGCTCCCGAAGCTCATCGGCTGAGCGATCTCAGCGGGCGGCGCCGGACTTCAGGAGGGCGTCAATCTCCTCGTCGGTCAGGCCAGCGTCCTTGAAGATCTCCCGGGTGTGCTCGCCCGAGCGGGGAGGGGGCGTGAACGAGGTGTCTCTCGGCGTGATCGGCAAACGGATCTGGGGGATGGCGCCGCGATCCGAGGGGAGATCGAAGAAGAGGTCCCGCGCGGTGAGGTGAGGATCGCGGGTGAGCTCGTCGGGTGCGAGGACGGGCTCCAAGCAACAGTCACGCTCCTGGCCGAAGGCGATCCACTCGGCGCGGGTCTTCGCGGCGAAGATGGCGGCGACCTTTGCGCGCAAAGCGATCTGGTGCGGCCCGGGGATCAGCGCTTCCATGCCGGTCTCCAGGCCGACTCCACCGCAGAAGCTCATCCAGAACTTGGGCTCCAGGGCGGCGAGCGTGATCGGGTGGCCGTCGCTGGATGCATAGGTGGTGTAGGGCGCGATGCCGCCGGTGAGGGGCTCCTCGCCGCGCGACTGGCTCTCTCCGGTGACCGCGCCGGCCATGGCGGTGACCGCGAAGCCGAGGACGCCGTCGGTCATGGCGATGTCGAGGACCGTGCCCTGGCCGGTGCGAGCGCGCTCCATCAAGGCCGCTTGAATGGCGATCACGCTCCACATTCCGCCGCTGACGTCGGCGAGCTGGAACCCGGGCACCTGCGGAGGGCGATCCGAGGGGCCTTGTGCGCCGAGGACGCCGGAGCGAGCGAGGTAGTTGAGATCGTGGCCGGCGCGGAGGGCGAGGGGGCCAGTCTGGCCATAGCCGGTGAGCGCGCAGATGATGAGTCGTGGATGCGCGGCGCGGAGGGCGGCGTGCCCGAGCCCGAGGCGATCGAGGACGCCGGGGCGGAACTGCTCGAAGAGCACGTCGTACGAGGCGACGAGGCGCAGGAAGGCGGCCTTGCCCTCGGGCTTCTTGAGGTCCAGCACCGCGCTGCGCTTGCCGCGGTTCAAGAGCTGGAACGCGGCCGATTCGCCGGCGATCTGCGGCGGCATGACCCGGAGGTAATCGCCGCCCGAGGTGTCCTCGATCTTGTCGACCACGGCCCCGAGATCGGCGAGGACCAGGGTGGCAAACGGGCCGGGGAGGAGGCGAGAGAGATCGAGGACGCGGACGTCGGCGAGGGGGCGCATCAAATACCTCGGGAAAACGAGCACAAAAGCAGCGAACCCCGCTTCATGGGGTGAAGAGGGGTCCGCGGCACCGACACGGGCGGGAGAGGGCCAATGCGCCTCCCCCCGTCCGGCTCACGCCTGGCCGAGCGTGAAGAGCTTGCTCAGCTTCATCGCGAGCATCTGGTTGCCGGCGACCTTGAGCTTGCCCGCGAAGAAGAGCTGCATGCCCTGCGCCTGGGGGTTCTCGTGGAGCTTCTGGAAGTCTTCCGCGGCCATGGTGATCGTGCAGTCCGCGGCCTCGGTGCCGGCCTTGATCGCCGGGCCGGTGTCGGAGACGTTGATGAACCACTCGCCGCCGCCTTCGCCGGTGATGTTCATCTGGAAGGTCGCCCCGACCTGCTTGGCGGCGTCGGCGTGCTTGGCGAGCGCGGCGGGGATTTCTTCGTTGAAGAGCTTCTGGATGTCGACGGCCATGGGTGCCTCCGGGGCGGTGAGCAGAGCGTTGGAGGGACCAGTCGGCGCCTCCGTGGGGTCGCGCGCGCGAGCTTGACTCGCCGCGGCGGGAGCGATGCCGTAGCGCCGTCCGCGCGTCAAGCGCGAGCGGGCGATCAGGCGCGGGCGCGGCTGCTGGGCTGTTGCGCGAGGCGAGGCGCGCCGTCGAGGGCGCAGCGGATCGGGAGCATGAAGTGGCGATCGATGGCCACGCGCTGCTCGCTCGGCGGGGGCGGCTCCGGCGTGGCCTGCATCAAGCGAATGTCACGGAGGAGGCCGGAGAGAGGGGCCTTGGGCGCTCGGCCTTCGGCGCGGTCGAGGCCGGCGAGATCGATGTCGGCGAAGATGGCGGGGCCGAGGGAGGGGAGGAGACAGACCAGGACGAGCTCGCTGTCGCCCTGGCGGACCCAGGTGCCCTGGTACACCGCGACGGCCTGGCCAAAGGCCTCCTGGAAGACGATCGCCCGCCACTCGAGCGGGGCGTCGAGATCGATGTTGCGGGCGCCGACGTGGAGCTCGCGGCCGTCGAGCTTGAGCTCGGCGCCGCGGGCGTCGGTGAGGACGAAGCGGTCGAGGCAGCTCGGGCTGCGCGCGGTGAGCGTGTCGAGGAGCGCGACGAAATCTTCGGGGGCGATGAGGAGGGGATCGCCGTCGGGGGCGATGGACTCGAGGCCGACGTCGTCGCCGCCGACCGTGGTCGCGCGATCGAGCACGTGCGCCGCGGCCCGACGCGCGTCGACGTCGAAGTGGGCGCCGACGTAGAACGTGCCCGCCGCCGACGTGAGCAGGACGACGGCGCGATCGCGGCGCGGCGTGGCGAGGAGCGTGACGCCGAACGGGCTCGCGGTGGAGAGGACGGCCTGGAGGCGCGCGGCGCTGCGAAACGCGAGGCGATCGCCCTCGAGCTCGAGGCCGCGCCGCGGGCCCCGCGCGGCGCTGCCGTCGCCGTCGCGGCGCGGCGCGCGGCCCCAGCGCGACCAGAGCCGGCTGCGCGCGAGCGCGCGGGCGCGCGTGACGACGAGGACCGCCGCGGCGCAGAGCGCGAGCGCGACGAGGACCCGCGCGACGCCGCTCTTCAGCAGCGCGAAGACGAGGATCGCCGCAAGAAAGAAGGGGATCGACGCGGCCGCAGCGAACGCGGGGGCGGGGGCTTCGGCGGGGGCCGCGGGATCGATCGCCTCGAGCCACAGGGTGGCCTGCGGCTCGGCGGCGCCGGCGCTCGGCGTGGAGCGAGGGCGCGAAGAGCGACGAGAAATGGCGCTGCTGGCGGCTCTTTCGGGCCTTGCGCGCTTGGGCTCACGTCGCATCGCACCTCCCGAACAGACGATCTGCGGCGTCGGTGAACGTAGCACTGGCCCCCCTCGACGCGACAGCTTTGTCGGTCACGAGCCGCGAACCCGGCGCCTCCTCACGCGCGGCCTGTCGGCGCCGCAGTGCGGCGTGACGCTCAGCGGCCGAGCGCGCTGCGGTGCTGGTGCACCCACGGCGAGAGTCGACCGAGCGCTTCGCTCTCGGCGACCTCGTCGCTCGCTCTGCCGTGCTCCGCGCGGGACGCGGCGATGGCGATGGCGACCGCGAGCGTGACCTGCTCTTCGGCGGGGACCTCGGTGTAGCCGAAGAGGCTGTCGGCGTGCTCGCCGATGAAGCCGGTGTGGTAGCGCCCGGCCACGAAATCCGGGTTCGCGAGGAGCTTCTCGTGAAACACGAGGTTGGTGCGGATGCCCGTGACGACGTACTCGGAGAGCGCGCGCTGCATGCGGCGCAGCGCCGACGGTCGATCGGGCCCCCAGACGCTGAGCTTGGAAACCAGCGGATCGTAGTGGCTCGGGACGACGGCGCCGTCGTAGAAGCCGGTGTCGTCGCGCACCCACGGACCGCCCGGCTGGCGCAGCGTGGTGATGGTCCCGGGGCTCGGGAGGAAATTCGTGGTGGTGGGATCCTCGGCGTAGATCCGGCACTCGATCGAGGCGCCGCGGCGGACGATGTCGCTCTGGGTGCGGCCGAGCGGCTGGCCGTCGGCGATGCGCACCATCTCGGCGACGAGATCGATGCCGGTGACCCACTCGGTGATCGGGTGCTCGACCTGGAGCCGGGTGTTCATCTCGAGGAAGTAGAAGCTGCCGTCCTCGGCGAGGAGGAACTCGAACGTGCCGGCCGAGTAGTAGCCGACGGCGAGCGCGCCCTTCACCGCGACCTCGCCCATGCGGGCGATGAGCTCGGGCGTGGCGACGGGGCAGGGCGTCTCTTCGACGACCTTCTGGTGGCGCCGCTGGATCGAGCAGTCGCGCTCGAAGAGGTGGACCATGTTGCCGTGCTTGTCGCCGAGGACCTGGATCTCGACGTGGCGCGGCTTGAGGATCGCCTTCTCGATGTAGACCAGCGCGTTGCCGAAGGCGCGACCCGCCTCGCTCTGCGCGCGCTCGAGGGACGGCCCGAGATCCTCGGCCTTGTGCACGAGGCGCATGCCCTTGCCGCCGCCGCCGAAGGCCGCCTTGATCAGCACCGGGTAGCCCACGCGCTCGGCCGTGGCGAGGGCCTCTTCGAGGGTGTTCGCCGCGCCGCCGGGGGTGATCGGGACGCCGGCCGCGGCCATCTTCGCGCGCGCGGCGGGCTTCGATCCCATGGCCTCCATCGCGCTCGCGGGCGGGCCGATGAAGGTGATGCCGGCCGCGTTGCATGCGAGCGGCAGCTCGCGGTTCTCGCTGAGGAAGCCGTAGCCGGGGTGGATCGCGTCGGCGCCGGATCGCTTCGCCACGTCGATGAGCTTGTCGATGCGGAGGTAGCTCTCCGCGGCCGGCGCGGGGCCGATCGGGTAGGCCTCGTCGGCCATGCGCACGTGGAGGCTCGCGCGATCGGCGTCGCTGTAGACGGCGACCGCGGCGATCCCCATCTCGTGCAGCGTGCGGATGATTCGGACGGCGATCTCGCCGCGGTTGGCGATCAGGACTTTGCGAAACACGGCGCCGCTTTTACCACAGGCGCGGCGCGCCGGGAGCGCTCACTGGCAGACGTTGGCAGCGCACACGCCGCTGAAGCACTGCATCGGGAGCATGCACGGCGCGCCGACCCCGAGCTTGCAGACCCCGAGCCCGTTGCAGAGGCTGCCGCCGCTGCAGGCGTTCGCGGGGTTCGAATCGCCCTGTCCCGAGGGGATGTTCGAGCAGGTGCCCATCGTCGCGGCGAGGTTGCACGCCATGCACGGCGCGGCGCAGGTGGTGTTGCAACAGACGCCGTCGGCGCAGCTCCCGTTCACGCAGTCGGTGTTGAGAGCACACGCCTGCCCGTTGGTCTTCTTGCACGCGCCCGCGCCGTCGCAGGCGCTGGGCGCGACGCAGGTGACGGCGGCGTTGGAGTCGGTCTGGCCCGAGGGCACGTTGGTGCACGCGCCGAGCGATCCCGTGACCTTGCACGACATGCAGGTCCCGGTGCACGTCGTGGCGCAGCAAACGCCGTCGACGCAGTTGCCGCTCGCGCACCCCATCGCGCCGACGCAGTTGGTGCCGTTGGCCTTCTTGCAGCTCCCCGCGCCGTCGCAGGTGCTCGGCGCGACGCAGGTGACGGCGTCCGACGCGCCGGCCGCGACGGCGCTGCACGTGCCGAGCGAACCGGGGACGTTGCACGCCATGCACGTGCCGACGCACATGCTCGTGCAGCACACGCCGTCGACGCAGTGGCTGCTCCCGCAGTCGGTGTCGACCTTGCAGACCTTGCCCATCGCGCACGCCGTGGCGCAGCCGCCGCCGCCGCCGCAGTCGACGTCGCTCTCGGCGCCGTTCTTCACGCCGTCGTTGCAGCTCAGCGTCGCGATGCAGCCGTCGCTCGGCTGACCGCAGGTCGCGCCCAGGGCCGCGCAGGTGGTCTTGGTGCAGCCGCACGTGAACCCGGTCCCGGGGTTGCCGCCGCCGCAGGTGTCGGGCGCGACGCACTGGGTGTTGTCGGCGCAGCCGCACTGGCCGGCCGCGTTGCACTTCTGGCCCACGCCGCAGGCCACGCCCGCGGGCCCCGGCGTGCTCATCGGCGCGCCCGCGGCGCAGGCGTCGACGGTGCAAGGGTTGCCGTCGTCCGGCAGATCGCCGTTGTTGATCTGGGACATGAACGAGCCGGCGCCGTCGCAGTAGAGCGTGTTGCAGTTCCCCTTGATTTGCAGGGCCGGCGAGAGCTGCACCCCCGCCGCCGCGTTGACCGTGCCGCAGGTCTTGTCGGCGTTGCACGCCGCGAGCTTGCACTCGTCGCCGGTGGGCGCGCAGTCCGCGGTGACGTTGCACGCCACGCACGCGCCCGCGCCGTCGCAGACGTGGCCGCCGGTCGTCGCGCACGGCGTGCCCACGTCCTTGGGCGGCGAGCTCAGCGTCCCGTTCGCGCACATCGCCGTGACGCAGTCGTTGCTCGACGGGATCAGATCGAGATCGTCGACCGCGTCGATGTCGACGCCGGCGAGGCAGCGGCGCGTGCGGCAGTTCCCCGGCATCGAGGCGACGCCCGGGGTCTGCGTCCCATCGGCGAGCGGCGTTGATTTGCACAGCGAATCGAGCGGATCGCAGGCGTCGGTGGTGCACGCGTTGTGATCGTCGCACCCGGCGTCGGCGGTGCACTTCACGGCGCACACCCCGGCGGAGCAGACGCCGGCCGCGCCGTCAGCGTTGACGCAGGCCCCGCCGTTGGCCGTCGCGGGGTGGCTCGGCTTTCCTTCCGCGCACACGTCATCGGTGCAGGGGTTGCCGTCGTCGGCGGGCGCGTCGGTGTCGTCGAGGGTGATCGTGGCGACGCCGGAGGCGCAGGCGACCGTCTGGCAATCGCCCTTCGGATCGGCCGTCGACGGGCCATCGGCGACGGGCTGTCCGTGGCACGCGCCGTCGACGAGGCAGTCGCTCTCGGTGCACGGATCGAGATCGTCGCAGGGCGCGGCGCACGCCGCCGGATCCTGGAACGTGAGCTTGTCGAGGCCGGCGACGAGGCTGCACGCGGCGCCGCCGAGCATCACGCCGGCGACCAGCGAAAGCGCGCCGAGGCGGGCGAACGAGGCGGGCGCGCGCATCAGAACGCCCCCTGCGCGAGCACCGAGCCCGGCCCGACGGAGAGGCCGATCGCGGGCTTCGCGGCGCGTGGCCTTAGCACCAGCAGCGTCACGCCCGTCGCCGCGAGCACGCCGCCGGTGATGAAGGCCGCGGTGGAGATCGTGGCGGTGGTGCGCGCGCCGTCGGCGGCGCTCTGCTGATCGCGCGGGCACACGTCGCCGGCGCAGTGCGCGCGGATCGCGCTGGTCTTCGAGAGCGTGATCGCCCCGAGCGCCGCGCCGACGCCGATCCCGGCCGCGCCGAGGCCGAGCGAGATCACCGCGGGCACGAGGAGATCGCGACGCATCGGCGCGCCGACGGGCGCGACGGGCCCGCCGCCGCCGAGCTTCGCGGGCGGCGCGAGGTCGATGACCACGTCTTCGCGCGCGCCGTCGGCCGCCGTGACCTCGCGCGTCACCGCGGGCCCGGCGTCGGCCGCGACCGCGACGTGATGCGGGCCGGGATCGATCTCGATCGGCTGCTCCAGCGCCGCTCGCGCCACGACGGCGTCGTCGAGGCGGACCACGATCGCCCGGCCCTCGGCGCCGCGGACGGTGATCGTCAGGCGGGCGATCCGCGCCTCGATCGCCGTCAGCTCGCCGCGCGCGGACTCCTGCGCGCCGAGGTACTCGGGCGGCGCACCGGCGGCGATTTTCTCGGCGATCACCCGCTGGAAGAGCGCGCGCGCTTCGAGCAGGTGCCCGGCCTTGGACTCGGCGCGACCGATGGCGAACACCAGCGTCGGCGCGTGAAACATCCCCTCGGCGAGGCGAAAGGCCTGGGCCGCCTCGACGTAGCTGCCGGCCTCGAAGAGCTCGTAGCCGCGATCGGCCTGGGATCGCGCGGCCACCTTGGGATCGATCTTGCCGGCGGGCGGCGCCGCGGCGGCCGAGGTCGAGGTCGAGACGCTGGCGATCAAGGCCAGCGCGAAGAGCCCGATCCAGGGCGCGGAGGTGAACGCGTGACGCGAGAAGAAAGCCATGAGTCAACCTCGTCGTGAACGGCGATGGTCTCACGACGGCGGGCGTTCGCGGATCAAAAGCCCCAGCTCGGCTTCTTCTTCGCGGACCCGCTCGGCGCCGGCGCGGGACGGATCGATCCGATCGCCGATTTCACCGGCGGGCTCGCCGACTTCGCCGACGCCGCGACGCTCGGCGTCGCCTCCACGGCCGCGCTCGCGCGCGGCGCAGGCTCGATCGCGGCGCTCGGCGCGGCGGCCGCGGGCGCGGCGCTCGCCGCGATCGGCGCCGCGCACGCGATCGGCGCCGGATCGCGGGTGGTCGCGAGCGCCGCTGCGCCCTCGGCGGGCGGCCGCGACGACGCGCCGCGCGTGAAGAACGCCACGCCGGTACCGAGAGCGAGCACGGCCGCGGCGCCCAGGGCGAGCCACAGCGAGCCAAGGCGCGCGGGCTGGAGCGGCGGCGGGATGGCCGACTGCGTGAGCGGCCCGCCCGTCGACGTGATGCCGCCTCCCGCGGGCGTCGCGGTCCCGTGCGACTCGGGTGCACCGGTCGGCTCGCCGGTCGCGCTGTAGGTCGGCGCGCGCGGTGGAAAGGCCGGATCGAGCGGCGCGGGCGTGAACGACGAGCCGCTCGCGCTCGGCGCGCGCGGCGGAGGCACGAGATCGATCGGCGCGTGGCTCGGCGCGATCAGCCGGACCGCGACCGGCGCGGTCATCGGGTTGAGCGACGCGAGATCCGGCGACGGCGTGAACGGCGTCGGCGTGAACGCCGCGGTACCGGCGAACACGCCCGAGTCCGCCGCTGGGTACATCGACGGCGACGTCGAGCGCGGCGCCGTCGACCCGTCGTGGGCGAGCGCCGCGAACACCTCGGCCATCTCGCGCGCCGACTGGAAGCGACCGGCCGCGTCGCGAGAGAACGCCCGCGCGAAGTAGGCGTCGACGGCCGGCGAGAGGCTCGCGTACACCGACGACGGGGCGGGGATCGGATCCGCGAGAATGTGGGCGATCACCGCGCCGATCGCGTCGCCCTGGAACGGCAGCGCGCCCGTTACCGCGCGGAACAAGATCACCCCGAGCGACCAGAGATCGCTCCGGTGATCGATGTCCTTCGAGCTCCGGATCTGCTCGGGGCTCATGAAGTGCGGCGAGCCCATCAGCTCCCCGGTCTTCGTGCCTTCGCCGAGCTTGGCCTCCATCGTGTCCTTGGCGATCCCGAAGTCGAGGATCTTCACCACCTCCTCGTCGTCGCCGCGGGCCATGAAGATGTTCGGCGGCTTGAGATCGCGGTGAATCAGCCCGGCGTCGTGCGCTCGCCGGAGCCCGCGCGCGATCTGGGTCAGGATCCCCGACGCGATCTGGAGCGAGATCCGCCGCTCGCGCTTGAGCCGCCGACCGAGATCCTCGCCCTGGAGCAGCTCCATCACGATGTACGGCCGATCGTCCTCCACGCCGTAGTCGTGGACCTGGACCACGTGCGCGCTCTTCAGGCTCGCCGCCGTCTTCGCCTCGCGCTCGAACCGCTGCCGCCCCATCGCCGATCCGGCGTGGTTGGGGTCCATGAATTTGATCGCCACCAGCGTGTCGAGCTGGGTGTGCTGGGCCGTCCAGAGAGAGCCCATCCCGCCCACGGCAAGGCGCTTCTCGAGGCGATAGCGGCCTGCGATGACGGCGCCCGGGGCGATCTTCATGACGTGACGATCCTGACCGGGGGCGACAGCGCGCCGACGCGGTGAGCCAACTATCGCACACGTCGTCAGCGCGATACTACCGGCATGCGCGTCGGGTCCGTGCGTCAGGAAGTTGGCTGTTCCGTCGCGCGGCGGGTGGACGAACGGCGAGAATGCGCTGATCATCACGACGTATGAAGCTGACCCGTGCCTCCGCGTTCGTCGTTGTCGCGCTGACCAGCGTCACCGGGTGCAGCGGTGAGCCTCCGACGGAGACGACGCCGCCGAACCCGACGGCGTGCGCCGCCGATCAGGAGCTCGTTCACGGCGCCTGCGTCGATCCCGCGCTGCGCTACGAGCCCGCTGCGCGCGTCGATCACGACAACGTCTCGGCGTTCGGCGATCCGCTCACCCAGCTCCAGCTCCCCGATCCGCCGAAGAGCGGGTTTCGCATCGTCGCGCCGCCGCGCAAGCTCGCGCCGGGCGAAGAGGTCGAGGGCTGCCTCTCGTGGCCCATCCCGTCCACGATGGAGCACATCGTTTACGCCGGTCGGCTCCACGCGACGCCGGGGCTCCACCACAGCAACGTGATCACCAAGCCGGTGAACCCGAAGACCGGGCCGAACCCGTACCCCGGCTGCAACCCCGGCGCGGACGATCCCTTCTCGCAGCTCCCCGAGGTGATCCCCGACGTGCTCTTCGCCAACTCGACCCAGGTCGTCGGCGTCGAGACCCTGGCCTTCCCGCCCGGCATGGGCTTTCGCTACGATCCCACCCGGGAGATCGCTACCACCATCCATTACCTGAACACCACCGACGCGCCGATCGTCGTCGAGGTGGCGTACGACTTCTTCACCATGCCCGAGGCCGATCTCGAGCGCGAGGTGGCGCCGTTCTCGCTGGGCGTGAACGACTTTCTCATCCCGCCGCACTCCATCGGAAAGGTCTCGGCCGATTGCCCGGTGTTCGGCGGATCGCTCGTCTCGATGATGCCCCACACCCACAAGCTCGCGCAGGATTTCACGGTCGATCTGATCAGCTCCGGCAAGCCGGACCGGGTGCTCGAGACCGGCCCGTTCTCGCTCGGGAGCGACATCCACGTCTACGATCCGCAGATCAAATTGCAGGGGGTGAGCTCGCTCCGGTTCGAGTGCACCTTCGACAACACCACCAACCACGACGTGGTCTATGGCATCGGCGAGAACGAGATGTGCATCCTCTTCGGCTACATGTACCCGGTGAAGGCGCAGTTCGTGGGCTTCGCGCCGCACCAGGGCGATCCGTGCCAGTCGACGCAGATTGGCCTCTTCCGCTGAGAGGCCAGCCTCTCAGACCCTGTAGGGCGCGTGATAGGCCGCGAGGCCCGCGGCGAGGATCTTCACCGCGTCCTCCAGATCGGCCTCGTTGAGCACGTAGGCGATCCGGACCTCGTCGTGGCCGAGCCCCGGTGTCGCGTAGAATCCAGGGGCCGGCGCGAGCATGACGGTCCGGCCCTCGAAGGCGAAATCCTCGAGCAGGAAGCGACAGAAGTCCTCGCTGTCGGTGAGGGGCAGGCGAGCGATGAAGTAGAAGGCGCCCTCGGGCTTGCGGAGGAACACCCCGGGGATGGCCGAGAGCCCCTGGAAGAGCACGTCGCGACGGCGCTGGTAGATGGCGGTGTTCGCCGCGAAATAGCCGGGATCCAGGGCCTCGGCGCCGAGGGCGGCGAGCTGGGCGAGGCCCGGCGCCGAGAGCCGCCCCTGGCCCATGCGCAGGCCGGCCTCGTGGATCTCGCGGTTCCGGGTGATCAGGCTGCCGAGGCGGATCCCGCAGGCGCTGTAGCGCTTGGAGAGGCTGTCGACCACGACGGTCAAGTCGTCGATGCCGACGAGCGAGAGGGCGCTGACCGCCGCGCGGCCGTCGTACGCCAGCTCGCGATAGACCTCGTCCGAGATCAAGAAGAGCTGATGATCGCGGCAGAAGGCGGCCACCATCTCCAGCTCGTCGCGGGTGTAGACGGTGCCAGTGGGGTTGTTGGGGTTGCAGAGGATCACCATCCGCGTCGCCGGGGTGATCGCGGCCTCCCAGGCCAGGCGGGGGGGCAAGTGAAAGCCGTCCTCGCCGCGGCTGGTGAGCGGCTGGAGGCGGACCCCGGCCATGGTCGCAAAGGCGTTGTAGTTGGTGTAGAACGGCTCGACCACCAGGGCCTCGGCGCCGACGTCGCCGCAGGCGATCATCGCGAAGAGCAGCGCCTCGCTCCCGCCGGAGGTGGCCAGGATCTCCCGCTCTTCCAGGGCGATCCCGAGGCCGGCATAGTAGCGCAGGAGCATGCCGAGGTACTCCGGGGTACCGTTCGACGGCGTGTAGGCCAGGACCTCGGGGACGTCCGAAAGCCGCGCGCGCATCGGCGCGGGCGTGGGCAGATCCGGCTGGCCGATGTTGAGGTGAATCACGCGCACGCCGCGCCGCTTCGCCGCTTCGGCGAGGGGCATGAGCTTGCGGATGGGGGAGGCGGGCATCTGCTGAGCCCGCGCGGCGATCGAAGGAGCCATGGTGCGCGCCATCGATACCCCGCGCGCCGCCGCGTGGCCAGGTTGTTTCGCGGGGCAAACCGCGAAACCCTCGCCGCCATGGGCAAGCCGGCAACGAGCAGGCGCCCACCTGGGCGATCCGGCGGATACCTGCAACGATCCGGCGGATCGGCCGAACGGAAAGGTGATCGGGACGGCGGCGACGGTGCTCGTGGGCGACTGCCCAGCTCAGTCAGGGCATTTTCGACCGCACACGAGGGTGCCATTCGCGCAGGTTTTGGTCGCGGTCGGGCACGTATCGAGGGTGCAGCGCTTGCCCGGCTTGCAGTGGACGATGCACGCGGCATCGCCAGGGCATTTGACGGCGCAGTCGTCGTCGCACCACAGGGCGCACTCGCCGCTCCCGGCGCAGGCCACTTTGGCGCGCGGCTTGACCTCGATGTTGCAGCGGCCCCCGGTGCAGGCCATCTCGCAGCGGCTGTCGCAGTCGAAATCACACTCGCCGCCGCCGCACCAGGGCTCGTCGGCGTGCGCGCTGCGTCGGGGCTTGTCGTCGTCTCGGCCCTTGGCGGCGCTCCCCAAGCGCGGCCCGGGGATCGAGGCGCCGTCGGGGTCGGAGTCCGCCGCGGGGCGGCCGCTGCGCAGCGCGACGAGGAGCGCTATCCCCAGCAGAAGAAACAGGCCCGCCGCGGCTGCGGCGATCCACAGCGGCGCTTGCGAGGGAGCCGGGCTCGTCGGAGCGCGAGCGATCGCCGCGGAGACGCCGCTCTGGTCGACCGGCGGCCGGAAGATCGTCTCGGGCAGCGGCGGCTCCGCGCGCGATGACGGTGGGGGCTGCGCGATCGATCGCGGATCGGCGAGGGCCGCGGGCGCGGCGATGGCGATCATCGTCGCGGCGTCGGCGGAGACCGGCGGCCCCGCGCTTCGAATCGAGACCGCAGGAGCAGCGCTCGGATCGGCGGTGATAGGCGCGCTGGAGCTGAATTCCCCGGTGTTCAGGAAGGCGATCGCGGCTCGCGGCGGCTTGCCCTTTCGCACGTCGCGCACGTCGGATTGCATGGTCCGCGCGTCGGGGTAGCGCTGGGCGGCCTGGAACGCGAGGGCGCGATCGACGATGAGGCACACCTCGCGCGGCAGGTGCGGCGCGACGCTCGCGAGCGGCGGGGCCGACTCGGTCGCCATCTTGATGAGCAGGTGCGCCTCGGAGTTTCCTTCGTGGAGGCGCCGCCGCGCGAGCAGGCGAAACATGGTCGCGCCGACGGCGAAGAGATCGGCGCGCGCGTCGATCGCCAGCCCTTTCACCTGCTCGGGCGGCATGAACGTCACCGTCCCGAGGGTGGACCCCGTGCGCGTGTGGAGCGAGGCGCCGGCCTCCTGCCGCATGCGGGCGATGCCGAAATCGAGCACCTTCACGCCGCCGTCGCGGAGCAGGAACAGGTTGTCGGGCTTGATGTCGCGGTGGATGATCCCCTCTGCGTGCGCCGCGGCGAGGACGTCGAGCACCGCGTCGGTGATCCGCAGCATCTCGCCGACGTCGAAGCTCGACGAGGCCTCGGCGCGGGCCGCCAGCGGCTCGCCAGAGAGCAGCTCCATCACCAGGAACGGCGCCCCGTCCTCGGCGATGTCAATGTCGCGGATCTCCACCGCTCCCGGGTGGTGGAAGCGGTTGACGGCGCGGGCCTCCTGCTCGAACCGCGCGCGCAGCTCCTTGTTTCGGGCGATTTCCGGGTGGAGGATCTTGATGGCCTCGCGGCGCCCGATCTTGTGGACACCGACGTAGACCGCGGCCATCCCGCCCACGCCGAGCAGGCTCTCCAGGGTCCATTTGCCCTTGAGGACCGTGCCTATGCGCCGCTGGAAGGGCTCGTTCTCGTCCGCCATCAGGGTGCCAGTCAGTGAATCTTGATGTGGACCTTGCCGCTGCCGAAGTGGCCTTTGCCCTTGCCCTTGCCGTGGCCTTGCACGACGACGAACGAGGGGCCGCCCTGATCGACCACGACGACCGGCGCCCAGCTCACCGCCACGAACAGGCCCAGGACGGGGGCGCCCGGGCCGACGACGATCACCGTGGTGGGCGCCCAGCCACAGAGCACCACCACCGGCTCGGGCTCTTCTTCCTGATAGAGCACCACGGTGAGCTTGACCGGATCGGCCTTGCCCACGAGCTTGCCCGTGAAGAAGAGGCCTTTGGGCTCGACCTGGAGATCGACCACCTCGGAGCTGCCGGCGACGACGCCGAGCTTGACCTTGCGCTTGCCCACGGCGACCGGCTTGAAGTCGTCGTCGAGCACGTAAATGCGGACCTGGCCGGTGCTCTTGTCGGCCACGATCTCCAGCACGTCGTTGCCTGCGACCTGGATGATGCCGCCGTTCGGGCCCTTCTTGCCGGCGGGCAGCTTCACGGCGGCGACCTTCTTCGCCGTCTCGGCGAGCTGCGTCGTGCCGCCGCGCGGGAGCTGGAGGGTGCCCGTCAGCGGCGCCCCGCTCACGTCGAGCTCGTAGCTCACGTCGGTGAGATCGGCCTCGAGCCTGGGGAGCGTGGCGGTGTAGAGGCCGGGCTTCGTCGGATCGGGCTCGAGCTTCACCGTCACCGGCCGCTCGACCTTCTTGAGGGGCTTCGCGGTCACCGTCCCCGTGACCCCCTTGTCGATCGGCGTGCCGTCGGCGGCCTTGATCCGCGCCTTGACGAGGCCATCCGGCGTCACGAGCCAGGTCACGGTGGCGGCCGGGTGCTGCTCCGTGACCGTCCCCTCGGCGGCCCCGCTCTCGGCGGCCGCGCCGACCTCGGGTGGGGCCTTCTTCCCGCAGGCGGGGAGGAGAGCGAGTGAGGTCAGCGTGAGCGCCAGGAACGATCCGCGCGCGAGCGAGATGAGTCGCATTCGGTCCCTCTTCTTCAGGGGTGAGTCTGCGGAGCCGACCACCACGATCGTCTTCCGGAGCAGTGGTTTTGACGAGGATAGCCGAACCCGGGCCTCGCGTGGGGTCGAAGAAGCGGTCTGGCGATTGATCGTCGTTTTCTTGCTCTGGTGAGCCATCGGGTCAGACCTGCTGTTTCCGTACCGACCAGATGAAGCCATCGTAGAAGAAATGCATCAGCGCGACGATCTGAACGACGCTCCAGCGGACACGATCGTCGTCCCGGACCAGCTCGGTCCAGGCCCCGTAGGCGAGCGCGGTGCCCAGGAGCACGACGACCACGATCGGCGCGCCCAGCCGGGTACGGTCGAGCCGGAGTCGGCGCCGGAGCGAGGCATTCTCGGACCAGGCCACGAGCGCGAGATACTGCACGGCGTGGAAGAGGTTCATGATGAAGAAGGCCTGTCCCCACGGGTTCCACCCCCAGACCCAGATCGAGCAGAGGCCCGTGGCCGCGAGCAGGAAGACCTTGTGAAACGAGATCCGGTATCCGCGCGCCCGGAGCCGCGCGTAGGCGACGACGTAATAAACAGCGTAGACGGTGCCTCCGAGCACCACCGCCCAGGCGAGGTAGCGCTGGTTGCCGGCGAGCAGGGCCGGGACCCGGGTGAAGAAGGTCGCGTCGACGTCGTCGAATACGTCGAGCTTGCCGAGGTGCGGGACGAGCGCCGCGCCGGCCAGGATCGGGCCGGCGTAGAGCAGCACGTTGAGGCCGAGATCGAGCGAGCGGCCCACCGCGGGATCGTTGCCCGCGTTGCGATCGTAGATCCGCGCGAGCCCGAAGGTCTGCAGCGCAGAGTGGTAGACGTCCCAGAGCACGACGAGGGCGGCGACGAGCACCACGGCCCACATCGAGAGCATCATCGCGGCGAAGAGGGCGACAGGGACGAGGACGAAGCGGACGCGGTGACGCCGGAACACCCCGGCGTTGAGGTGGCTGCGGGCGACGACCGCGACGAGGTGCGCGTTGACGATCACCCCGAGCATCACCGTGGCTCCGGTGGCCCGCTTTCCAGCGAGCCAGAAGCGATGATCGGCGAACGAGGTCCCGGCGAGGAGCGCGGCGAGCAGCAGAGAGAGGACGGGTGGCAGGAGAAAGAAGGCCCAGTCAAAGGCCCGACCGGCGATGTACGGTGAGCGCGCGCCCGCCTTCGCTTCGGCGGGCTCGCCTTCCGGGCCGGACGCGGGGAGCGCGGCGCTCATGGAGCGGGCTCGGTCTTCACGGCTGGAGCGGGCTTCTTTTCGCGGATGAAACGCACGGTCCACCCCTTCGCGGCGAGGTGATCGAGGAGCGCGAACAGGAAGAGGTTGAGCCCGAGCATCTCGAGCGACTCTTCCAGAGCATCGATGAGGCCGTAGCCGAGGTTGTCCTCGCCGTGGCGCACCGTCCACCAGCCGAGAGGCAGCTCCATCCCCACGGCGCCGCCGACGTAGACGGCGCCGGCGATCACGAACCGAAGCGCGATCGGCCGCGGCAAGGCGCGGAGAAACGGGACATAGGCAATCCCGAGGAGGAGCACGAGCGCGCCGGCCGGGACGATCCAGCTGAAATGCAGCACGCCTCCGAGCGAGATGAGCTTGCTCAGCTGCTCGTGGAACTCGAGCATCTCGTCGAAGGCGATGTAGAGAAAGCCGGCCGAGAGCACCCACCAGTGCCGGACGGAGCGCTCGCCGTGCGCGCGCGCTCCGGTCGCGACGAGGGCCAGCAAGAGCGAGCAGGCGAGCAGGAGGATGGCCGAGTAGAACGTGGGAATGTTCTGCTCGTAGCTGAGCGAGAAGAGCGGGACGACGCCGCTCCTGGTCTTCAGGTCGTAGATGGGCCGGAGCACCTCGACGACCACACCGGCGGCGACGATCACCGCCATCACGGCCAGCATTACCGGGCGCAGCCGGCCCTTCGCGACGATGATATCCATCGAGAGTACCCTCGGGCGCGCCGGAGTGGGGAGATCTTCCCCCGCATCGTGCATCGACGGGTGCTCCGGGCGCAAGCCCGGCGAGCGATCGGCCTCGCTCCGGGCTCGTTCAGGCCCGCTCGAACACCAGAGCGCAGTTGTGGCCGCCGAACCCGGCGGAGCACTTCACGGCCCATTTCACCTCGGCGTGACGGCGCTCGCGCACCAGGCTCACGGTGCACGCTGGATCGAGGTCATCGACGTTGATCGACGGGTGGAGGAGCTGATCGCGGAGCGAGCAGACCACGGCGATGGACTCCACCGCTCCGGCGCCGCCCAGGAGGTGGCCAATCATCGATTTGGTGGCCGACATCGGGATCTCCGCGAGGCGATCGCCGAAGACCTGGCGGAGCGCCAGGACCTCGGCGATGTCCCCGTGGGGCGTCGAGGTGGCGTGCGGATTGACATAGTCGATGTCGGCCGGCGTTACCCCGGCGCGCTTGATCGCCCGCGCGACCGCCAGCGAGAGGCCTTTGCCCTCGGAGTGCGGGCGGGTGAGGTGCTGGGCGTCGGTGGTCATCCCGAAGCCGGCGACATAGGCCAGGATCGTCGCGCCGCGGGCCCTGGCGTGCTCTTCCGATTCGAGGACCAGCGCGCCGGCGCCCTCGCCCATCACGAATCCGCTCCGCTTCCTGTCGAACGGGCGGCTGGCCTTGGTCGGATCACCGTCCACCGATCTCGCGAGCGCGCGCGCGTTGCCAAAGCCAGCCACGGTGTTGAGCCGGGTCGCGGCCTCGGCGCCGCCGGCGACCATCACGTCGGCCTCGCCGGACTCGATCATCAGAGCCGACGTGGCGATGGAGTGGGTGCCGGTGGTGCAGGCGCTGGCGATGTTGAACGAGGGGCCCATGAGGCCGTAGCGCATGGAGATCAGCGCGGCGGCGCCGTTGGGCATGACGCCGGGGATGAAGTACGGAGAGACGGCGCGCGGGCCGCGGGCGGCGCTCTTGGCGATCTGCTCCTCGAAGATGTCGACGGCGCCCTGGCCGGTGGACATCAGACAGCCAATCATCGTGCGATCGATCCCGGCTAGATCGGGCCCCGGGCCGTCGTCGGTGCGCTGGAGTCCATGGAGGCCGGCGTGGGTCATGGCCTCGACCGCGGCGCCGAGGCTGAAGTGGGTGACTCGACCGTAGATGTCGGCTTCCTTGGGCGACATGTAACGGGCGATGTCGAAGCCGTGGACCGAGGCGCAGATGTCGCTGCGGAGCTTCTCGGTCGGGAACTCGGTGATGAACCCGACCCCGGATTTCCCTGCGAGCAGGCTCTCCCAGAACGTGGGGACGTCGTTCCCGACGGGGGAGACGACGCCGAGCCCGGTGACGGCGACGCGGCGACGCATGAGGGAGTATCTTTCGAGGGGTGGGTGGGTACCCGTGAGGGTGCCGAGGGACTTACGGCGTAAGCTTACGCTGTAAGGATCGATCCTGCCGCGGCGGTGGCAGCCCGCGCGTCCGCCCGGTTCTCGAGCGCAGTGCGCTGCGCGGCCAGCATCTCGTGGCGGCCGACGCCCAGGTACTTGAGGATCGGCATGTAGATCTTCTGGATGAAGACGCTCCTGTCGATCCCGGCGTCGCGCATCTTCAGGATGCGAGAGTCGTAGTCGGGCACGAGGCCCACTCCGGGCATCTCGAAGTTGGCGAACACGTGCGCCATGTCGGCCAGCGTTCCAGGGCGATCCTCCTCGAGCAGGACCTTGATCACCCCCTGGTAAAAGCGGGTGTGGGCCATCTCGTCGCGAGCCACGTAGTCGTAGATCGTCTTCAAGCACACGTCGTTCTCGGCCGCGGCCCGCTCACGGTGCTTGAGGTAGATGACGCAGGTCGCCATCTCCTGAACGCAGCCGTAGAACGTCATCTGCCGTGCTGTGTGGAACGGCAGATCCCACTTCTTCTCGAAGAGGCGATTCTGCAAATCCATCATCTGCTCCTCGGTGCGCTTGCCCGAGCGGAGCAGATACTGCATGAGGGCGAGCGAGTGCTTGGACTCCTCGTACCCCCAGTTGGCCTGGAACCAGGCCTGTCCAAAGTACTTGCGGACCACGTTGATGCCGCCGGCCACGTAGTCGGGCAGGTACATCTCGACCGAGCAGAACGTCTCGGCGCAGAGGGCCAGATCCTCGGTCGCCTCGCGGTTCACCTGCGTCCAGGGGATGTCGGTGTAGACGTTCCAGCGGCGCTCGCGCTCGGCCTTCTCGAAGAAGGTGTTGTACTCGTTGAAGAGCTTCTCTTCGAGGCGGCTCATACCTTGGCCTGGAGGCGCGCCTCCACCTTGTCGCAGAGATCGCCCACGGTGATCAGCTCGACCAGGTCCTCGTCGGGGATCATCACGTCGAGCTCGGTCTCCATCTCGCCGACGATCTGCATCATCGAGA
>JBDTXR010000012.1:0-50766 GCA_040006075.1 Byssovorax sp.
CCCTCCACGTCGATAGCGGTTCACGGCGAGCGCCGATCCGCACTGGCAAGCACTAGAACAAAGAGTACAACGGGTCGAGGGCCTCACCTTGGCCCTCCGGCTCAGCTCCAATCGCCCCGGAAGGCTACCGCGAGCCGTCCGGCGCCGGATCCCCTCCGCCGGAGGGCTACCGCGAGCCCTCCGCCCCGTCTCGGCCCTCATCGCAGGGCTCCCGCTAGCCCTCCGCTAGCCCGCCGCCCCCGCCGCCGAGCTACGGCGAGCCCTCCCCTCCGCGCTTCACGGCGTCCTGCCGCCCGCCCCCGGCGGCGACTGCGGCCCCTCCGCCCCACCCGGCTTCTTCGCCTTCGACCGCGCTGCCCGCCCCGCGGTCACCAGGGAGACGAACAGCTCCCCGCCGCCCTCGCTCCGCTGAAGCCATCGCCCCGTCGCCGCGACGTCGTTGTAAGCGCCATAAAGCAGCGTCCAGGTCCGCGCCACCATGTCGGTCCACTGCTTCTGCTCCGCGCTCGTCGCCGCGCCCAGCTCGTCGAGGATGTCTTGCGAGAGCTTCTCGGCGTCCCCCGCGTCCGTCGCGCGGAAGTGCTTCTTCTCGTCCTTGATCTCGTCGTGCTCGGCCCGGTACACAACCGCCAGGCGCCCGAGATCCCGCGCCAGATCGCGGTAGCCGGAGTCGAGACGGATACTGGTCACCTCCCTGCCGACGTCAGTATCGGGCTCGTAGAAGTACTCCAGCACCTTGATCATCCGGGTCCGCGTCTTGGTCGCTTTCTCAACGAGGATCACGGGGAGCTTCGCCTCGGAGCTCTGGACGTTCGCCGCGTGGAGCTGCGTCAGCGCGTACCAGCAGGCGCGGCCGTACAACGGCAGCTTGTCGAGATTTGCGATGTCGAACTCCTTCTTGGGGAGGCTCTCGAACCGCGCCCGCAGCGGAGCCGCGTTCGCCTCCCGTGCGACGGCGAGGGCGACGATGATCGCAGCGTCCACGGTGGTGTTCGGGGAGGTGATCTTGTCCTTCGCGAGCGCGAGCGCGAGTGGTTGGACGGTGGCGAAGGCCGTCTTGGCGTCGGTGTCGTCAGGCGTGGTGGGCTCCGGAGGAGCCTTCTTCGATGTCATGGGCGGAGGATGGCACGACTCGTTATTTTCGATCTACAAGTTTCCGCGCCAGCGGACTCGTTCCGTGCCCACCGAGACGTGATAGTCTCGCTCGACGCATGATGCGAGCGACCCTTATCCTCGTCGATGTTCTTGCTCTTCTCGGCACCAGCCATTGCAGTTGCCACAGCTCCTCCGACACCTGCCTCGGCACGCCTGCGCGGCGATCACGGTCCTGGCATCGACGGGCCCAATGAAGCCGCTCGTCGAGTCCTCGATGAGCCCGTCTCGAGCGGTTTCCTGTTCGTCCCGCGCGGTCCGATCGCTACTCCGACGGCGCTCGTCCGGGCCCAACCCGGATCCGCATGCGAGCACCGCAACGCCAAAAGTGGAGCAAGCAGCAGGAACGAGCGCGACGGCCGGGGTTCCGGGGGCTGGCGAACAAGACGAAGCGTTGACTGGCGGGGCAGGTTTCCACTAACGTCCGGAGACGCACCTCTTCCCCAATAGAGACGGGGGAGCGCTACCGCGATCATGGAAGCCCCCACCGATCCGTCGATCTACCACATCACGCACATCAGGAACTTGCCCGGCATCCTCCGATCGACCTGTCTCTGGTCCGACGCGCGCCTCCTTGGACAAGGCGCTCAGGTCGCAAACATCGGCCACGCGCACATCAAGAGGCGCCGTCTCGCGCGATCCGTGCCGGTGGCAGCGAAGGGCACCCTGGGCGACTACGTCCCTTTCTATTTCTGCCCCCGATCGGTCATGCTCTACGTCGTCAACAAAGGGCACTCGGATTACGGTGGCGGCCAGGATGAGATCCTGCACTTGAGGTCGACCGTACATACCGCCATCCGCACGGGTCGCCCCTGGGCGTTCACGGACCGCCACGCCGTCCTCGGATACGCGGCGTACCACGACGACCTCGCAGGGCTTGATGATATCGATTGGGATGTGATGCCCCTCCCTTACTGGGCAGAGCCGGAAATCAAGGAGCTGCGGGAGGCAGAATTCCTTGTCCACGACTGGTTTCGATGGGATGCCGTTCTGGAAATTGGCGTGATCGACGACGCGATGGCTCATCGGGTCCGCTCGCTTCTCGGGCCGTCCGCAAAAACCCCCGTCGTCAACATACGGCGAAACTGGTATTACTAGGAGATCCACCATGATCGAACGAGGACATGGCAATCTGCTGGAGGCCCAAGTCGACGCGCTCGTGAACACGGTGAACACCGAGGGCGTCATGGGAAAGGGCATTGCCCTCCAGTTCAAGAAAGCGTTCCCGTCGAGTTACGAGGAGTACCGGCGTGAGTGTATGGCGGGACGGATCGAAGTCGGCAAAGTAATGGTCGTCCATCTCGGTACATTCATGCCGAGATTCATCATTCAGTTCCCCACCAAGAAGCATTGGAGAAACCCGTCCAAGCTGGAGTATGTAAGAGACGGACTCGTTGACTTGGTAGCTCAGGTGCGTGCCCTTGGTATCCGTTCAATCGCTCTTCCTCCTCTCGGCTGTGGCAACGGCGGGCTCGCGTGGGATGACGTACGACCTCTGCTGGAAGCGGCCTTCGAGTCCCTTCCAGAGGTACGAACGATTCTGTTTGCTCCGACTGGCACTCCGGAGCCCGCGACGATGCCGAACCGGACGAAACGCCCCAGCATGACCGCTGGGCGCGCCGCAGTCCTGGCGATCATGGATCGCTACCTGTCGACTGGGTACGATTACCGACTTTCGTTGCTCGAGGTTCAGAAGCTCGCGTACTTTCTTCAGAGCGCCGGGCAGCCACTCAGGCTCGACTACAAGGCAGACCGATACGGTCCCTACGCTGACAAGCTGCGCCATGTCTTGAATCACATCGAAGGTCACTTCACGGAGGGATTCGGAGACGGACGAAGCGCACCGGAAACGCCGATCGCCCTACGGCCTGACGCCGCGCTGGCCGCCGCGGAGTTTCTGAAAGAAGACCCCGAGACCCGCGAGCGACTGGACCGAGTGGCAAGTTTGATCGAAGGATTCGAGACTCCGCTTGGCATGGAGTTGCTTGCAACGGTTCATTGGGTAATGACGGAGCGCGCGAATGCGCGAGAAGACGTCAGCGCCGCCATCGAAGGCGTCCATTCGTGGAACAGTCGTAAGGCGAAGGAGATGAAGCCCGTTCAAATCCAGGCCGCATGGAGTCGCCTTCGCGAAATGAACTGGGCGTAGCCTGATCGGGATACCCACCGACACCTATGGCTCGGTGCCTGACCGTGCGTCCACCTGAGCCGAGCGTCTCACTTCGGGCAGAGCGCTGGCAGCTGCGCTGCCAGCGCCTTCCCCAGCACCCGATTGCCCGCGGCGTTGAGGTGAAAGTCCTTCACGAAGTAGTGCTTCGCGAGGCCCTCCGGATCCTTCGGGAGGTAGTCGCGCAGATCGAGCACGGGGACCGCGTTCTTCTTCGCCCAGGCGAGCACCCGCGCGTGGGCCTCGTCGCCCATCCAGGGCGGGAACGGCTTCCACACCTTCGGATCGCTCGAGAGCTGCCCCAGCTCGGGGATCATCACCAGAGCGAAGCCGCCGTAGCGAGCGCGCGCCGTCGTCGCCATGGCGTCGAGCGTCGCGTCGTTGAGATCGAGCGCGGCGGCGTAGTCTTCGTGGCTGGTCTGGGTGTACGGATCGTGGGCCACCGCGGAGGGATTTTGCCGGCTCATCCGGTTGATCATCCCGGTTCGAACCACGTTGAAGAGCTGGCTGTGGGCGATGAGCGCGTCGTAGAGCGGGAGCGCCTGCATCACCGCGCGGACCCGCATCAGCCGCGTCGGCGGCGCCACCACCACGGGCTCCTTCACCAGGTGGCCTTCTTTCACCGCGTAGAGGCGACGCACCATGTCGTCGATGACGTCGTTGTTCTCGAAGAAGCCATACACCAGACACGATGCCTCGATCGGCTTCCCCTCGGTCTCCAGGTACGCGAGGGCGTTTTGCGGGCCCCAGGCGCTCACCCCCAGATTGAGCACCTCCCACTTGTTCGAGGCGCGATCCACCGAGGCGTCGGCCACCTCGGGATAGGCGTCGGCCTCTTCCAGGCCGTCGCCGAAGGTGAACGAATCCCCGGTCACCAGCACGCGCCGCGTCCCCGCGGGGACCGCGTCGGGCCAGGCCGGGCCGCGAAAGCCTCGCGCGTTGGTGCGGAAATGCCAGGGCAACGTATCGCCCCACTCCGTGGTCACGGCGTCGGCATTCTCGCGATGGCGGAAGCCGTACGCCGGATCGAAATGGTACCACGACACGCTGCGCGCCCGCGGGAAGGCCGCGCGCGCCACGATCTCGCCGACGCCGGCGGCGAACGCCAGGCTCGCCAGCACTAGCCCGGCGCGAGCGAGCGCGGCGCGCAGGCGCCCGCGGCGCGGCGTTCGGGGCGACTTCGTTTCAGGCATTCACGGAGGTCATAGCCGCCGTCGCCGGACGCGTCCACGACAGCGCAGCGCCAGGTCGTCGGAATGCTTTGGCGAGGGCTCCCCCAACCGCGCCCGCGTGCGCTAACGTGGCGCCGCAATCCGGAGCGGCGAGAGGCAATCATGGCGATGCGCGGGCGAAAAATCGGGTTCCTCGGCGGCGGCAACATGGCGGCGGCCCTGATCCGCGGCCTCCTCCACTCCGAGACGATGGCGGCCGATCAAATCCGCGCGAGCGACGTGAAGGCCGAGCGGCTCACCGAGCTCCACGAGAAGTACGGCATCCAAACCAGCCTCGACAACGACGAGATCGTCCGCTGGGCCGACGTCATCGTCATCGCGGTCAAGCCGCAGATCGTCGACCGGATCCTCGCCCCGGTCGGCGCCGCGATGAGCCCCAACGATCTGGTGATCTCCATCGCCGCCGGCGTGCCCCTCGAGGCCTTCGAAAGCCGTCTACCGAAGGGATCGCGCGTGATCCGATCGATGCCCAACACCGCGGCGATGGCCCTCGCCGCAGCCACGGCCATCGCCCCCGGCGCCCACGCGACCGACGACGACGTGGCGACGGCCAAGGCCCTCTTCGAGGCCGTGGGCCGCTGCGTCGTGCTCGACGAGTCGCTGCTCGACGCCGTCACCGGCCTCTCGGGGAGCGGCCCCGCGTACGTGATGCTGATGATCGAGGCCCTCGCCGACGGAGGCGTCAAGGTCGGCCTCGGACGCGACACCGCGCTGCTCCTGGCGGCGCAAACGGTCTACGGCGCGGCCAAGCTCCAGCTCGAGACCGGCGAGCATCCCGGCCGCCTCAAGGACATGGTCACGAGCCCCGGCGGCACGGCGATCGCGGGCCTCCACACGCTCGAATCCGGCGGCCTCCGGCGCACGCTCATCGACGCCGTCGAGGTCGCGTCGAACCGATCCGCGGAGCTCGGCGCGCAGATGGCGCTGAAGCTCCGGCGCTGACGGGTGTACGCTTCCGGGCTGATGAACCGGCGTATCCGCTCCGCCATCGACCGGGTACGCCGCGCCGCCCCGCGCGCCGGCCTGCTCTGCTTCGCGCTCGGCCTGGTCACGGCCGCGTGCTCGAGCGATCTGTTCCACGACACGAAGTGGCAGTCGCGCTGCGACACCGAGCCCGACGCCGCGATCTGCCCGCAAGGCACCGGCGGCGCCGGTGGAACGAGCGCGACGAGCGGCAGCGCGAGCTCGGCCAGCAGCAGCGCGAGCGCGGCACAGAGCAGCAGCGCGAGCTCCACGGCGGGAGCCGGCGGCGCCGCCCCGACCAGCACCGGCGCAATGATGACGGCGGGCTCCTCGTCGTCGACCGGCCCCTGAGGCGATCGCCCTCTCCCACAGCGCCCCAGCTACTCCCCGTGACCGCGCGAAAATGTCCAACAATCTTAAACAACGATTAAATTTGCCTCCACGAGCGGCCCTGACGGCCCTCGCCGAGACGCGACTTATTCTGCAATTTCGGCGATTTATCCTCGAAATGACCCGAACCTGACAGCGGCGACAGGCTCCATGCGAATGCCCGTTCGCAGCTCGCGACGGGCCACGATTTCCCGGGTGATCGAAAGGATGCTTCGTGTTTGCCCGCTCCGGCCGGTTGGAGTAGACAGGCACCTACTGCATCGGGTGGAGACTTTCTTTAGCTCTGCCCCATCGCCTGTAACGGGCATCCACAGGAGCTATCGACTTATGAACAAGACTGGTTTTCTCTTTCTCGGCGCTGTCCTCTCGATCGCCGGCACCTCGGCGATCATCGCTGGCTGCGGCGGCGACACCGGCACCGGGACCACCACCACGGGTGGCGGCGGCAACGGCACGACCAGCGCCGGCAGCACGACGGGCTCCGGCGGCGGCGCGACCAGCGCCACCTCCAGCACGGGCACCGGCGCGCCGGCCACGCTCGACTGCGCCTCGTACTGCACCGAGGTGATGGCGAACTGCACCGGCGCCGACGAGCAGTACAAGTCGCACGAGAGCTGCCTCTCCATCTGCGCGACCTTCAAGACGCCCGGCAAGCTCGGCGACACCGACGGCAACAGCCTCGGCTGCCGCATCTACCACGGCGGCGGGCCCGCCGTCATGGCGCCCGACACCCACTGCGCGCACGCCGGCATCACCGGCGGCGACAAGGACGTGACGGACGCCATGCCCGGCGTCTGCGGCGAGGGCTGCGATGCGTTCTGCGATGCCGCGCTCGTGATCTGCGCCGGTGCCAACAAGCAGTACGACACCAAGGAGCTCTGCCTGACCGACTGCAAGTCGTTCAAGGTCGACACCGCCGCGTACAGCACGGCCGACGTCGACAAGAACGACTTCGGCTGCCGCGCGTACCACCTCACGGTCGCGGCCACCGACGCCATGTCGGCGACGGCGCACTGCGGTCACATCATCGGCGCCTCGCCGGTCTGCACCAAGTGATCGCGCGTGCCTCGGCGTGAGCCGGGGCCAACAAAGAGCGGGAGATGCCCTCCGGGGTGTCTCCCGTTCGTCATTTGCGCCTAGGATGCGGGTGTGCGCACCCTCTTCCTGTCGAAGCTCTTCGCCGCGGCGACCGCGGTCACCCTCTTCACGCTCTTCGCGGGCTGCACCGCCGATCTCACCGAGGGGTGCCTCTCCGGCAAATGCCTGCCGAGCACCACCGCGAGCGCGTCGTCGTCGACCGGCGCCGGCGGAGGGGACGGCGGGATCAAGTGCGGTCCCCTCCCCGCCACGGGCGATATCCCCTGCGACGTATTCAAGGTCATTCACAGCAGATGCAACCCGTGCCACGTGGACCCGCCGAAGGTCGGCGCGCCCTTTCCGCTCCTCACCTACGAAGACACGCAGATGCCATTCGACACGCATGGCAAGCTCCGGTATGCGCGCATGAAAGAGGTGATCCAGCCCGACGGCTTCCCGCACATGCCGTACAAGAGCTCGTTCATCGTCGTCCCCGAGCTGACGGCGGCCGAATTCAAGACCCTCGACGACTGGCTCGCTTGCCCGATGCCCACCGCCGAGGGCCAGGGCTGCGAGTGCCCCGGAATGGGCTGCGACGCGCTCCCGCCGTGAGCGTCACTCGGGAGCCCCGCTGCTCCCGATCCAGCCCTTGCGGCGATAGAACCAGAGCAGCCCGAGGATCGAGACGAGCATCAACCCCAGGGCGAACGGGTAACCGTAGCGCCAGCGGAGCTCGGGCAGGTTGTACGGGGATACCGTGGTATCGAAGTTCATCCCATACACACCCGCGATGAAGGTGAGCGGCAGAAAGATCGTCGAGATCACCGTGAGCACCTTCATGATCTCGTTCATCCGGTTGGAGACGCCGGACAGGTAGAGATCCATCAGCCCCGAGGCGATTTCCCGGAACGTCTCGACCATGTCCATCACCTGCACGACGTGATCGTAGGTGTCGCGGAGGTAAACGCGGGTCTCCTTGGAAATGTGGGGTGACTCGTCGCGGAGCAGGCCATTGACCATGTCGCGCTGCGGCCAGACCGCGCGCCGCACGTCGAGCAAGCTGCGCTTGAGCCGGTGGATCTTCCGGGACACGCCCCGCGGTGCGGCGGCCGCCTCGATCTCCAGATCTTCCAGTCGCTCACCCAGGTCTTCGAGCACCGGATAGAAGCCGTCGATCACCGCGTCGAGGAGCGCGTACACCAGGTAGTCCGACGGCGCGTGGCGGATGGCGCCCTTGCCGCGGCGGATCCGCTCGCGCACGCTCTCCAGGCAGTCGCGGCTCGCCTCTTCTTGCACGGTGAGCACGTAGCCTTTACCGAAGATGATCCCGAGCTGCTCCATTTCCACCGAGCCGGTCTCGGTCAGCCGCACCATGCGCGAGATCACCACCTGCTGCTCCGGGTACGGATCCGAGTGCGGCCGCTGCGGCACGTTGACGACGTCTTCGAGCGCGAGCGGGTGGAGGTGGAAGATCTCGCCCATCCGCTCCAGCGTGTGACGATCGCCGAGGCCGCGGAGGTCGATCCAGCAGATCGAGGGGCGATCGTCCTCGAGGTAGGCAATCACCTCGTCGATCGACGCGAGCTCTTTCTCGATCACCTGCTCGGCGCAGTAGTCGATGAGAAAAATCCGGGTGCGCGCGCCGGTCGCGCCGTCGACGACGAGGGTGCCGGGAGCGGAGCCGACCGCCGGCTCACGCGCCAGGCGCAGCCTCCGCGCGCGCGAGCTGTCCGGGGAAGAAGAGGGAGGGGCGTCGTCGCTGTCGGCCATCGCACGCCTCTACCAAGGCTTCCGCCGGGCGAGAATACCGTGACCCATGATAGCCTCGCGAGCCCGTGAAAAGCATGCCTTTCGTGCGCCTCTCGTTGCCCGCCCTCGCGCTTCTGTGGCTGGTCCCCGCGACGGCGCTCGCCCAGCCGGCGGGCAAGCTCGACGTCGATCTCGGCGGCGGGGCCACGCTCGCGCTGGTCCTCGTCCCGCGTGGCTCGTTCACCGAGGGCTCGGCGCCGACCGAGGCCGGTCGGAGCGAGGACGAGCGTGCCCATCGGGTCACGCTGGGCAACGACGTGTACATCGGGAAATTCCCGGTCACGCGCGGCCAGTTCGCGCGCTTCGTCACCGCCACCGGCTACCGGACCGAGGCCGAGAAGGGCACCTCGGGCGGCTCGGGCTGGGACGGCACCGCCCTGACGCAGCGCCGCGATTTCACCTGGAAGAGCCCGGGCTTCGCCCAGACCGACGACCACCCCGTCACCATCGTCACCTACGACGACGCGCTGGCCTTCACCGGGTGGCTGACGCGGAGCACGGGGCGAGCCTTCACGCTCCCGACCGAGGCCCAGTGGGAGCATGCCTATCGCGGCGCGACCACGACCCCGTACTACGCCGGCGCGACCGACGCCGACGCGCTGGCGCTGGGCTGGTTCAAGGCCAACGCCGGCAACGGCACCCGGCCCGTGGGGCAGAAGAAGGCCAATCCTCTCGGGCTCTTCGATCTGGCCGGCAACGTCAACCAGTGGTGCCTCGACTGGTACGCTCCTTATGGCGCCGACAACGCCGTCGATCCGCTGGCGACCACGCCCGACGCGTCGGACAAGCCGCGGCGCGTGCTCCGCGGCGGCTCCTGGCTCCGGGACACGAAGAGCGGTCGAGCCGCCGCGCGATCACGCAACGCGCCGGGCAGCCGCAACGCCGACAACGGCTTTCGCGTCGCGGCGGCCACCAGCGTCACCGTCGCGCCGTCACCCACGCTCCCCGCGACTCCGCCGCCGGATCTTCCGCCGCCCGTGGCGCCCGCGAGATCGCGCCCCTCCGACGGCGCCGCCACGGGGATCGGACTCGCCCTCTTCGCAGGATGCCTGGGCACCATCGTGCTCTGCATCTGGCTCGTCGTCCGGATCTTCCGCTCGAACAAGCCTGCAGCGCGGCCGCCCACGCCGCGCGCGCCGCTCAAGTATCGACTCGGGGCCGACGGCTTCTGGATCGATCCTCCGTCGGGCGTCGCCGGCTCGTTCGTCACCTACCATTACAGCGACACCAACGGGCAAAGGCACAACGGGCAAGTCCGCCTCGACGGCGCGCCGAGCCAGTACGTGTACACCGGGCATGCGCCGATGGCGATCCTGGTGCTCGATCTGGTCCAGGGCTCGGGAGCGTACGTGGAGCCGTCGCGGCGCTCCTCCTGGTCGTCGCAATCGGGGCGATCGCAGCAACAGCAACAGCAGACCTACGGCGTGGCCTCGACCCAGAACAACGACGACTCCAGCTTTCGCGGCTACCCCTCTGCCTACTGACGTGACCGCCGCGCCTCGGCCTCGGCCTCCATCACCCGACGTCGTCGTCTTCACCGCCGAGCCGGGCGATGCGCGCTGGAAGGGCCGCACGCTCCGCTCGCTCCGCGCTCGCGGGCTCGATCCGATCGACGCGTCGGAGCTCGCCCCGGCGGCGCTCGCGGCCCGCCTGGGATCCGGGCCGGTGTGGCTGGTGCGCGCCGGCGCGTTCGTCGTGCACCCCGGGCCGATCACCTTTCCCCGGCCGAGCGCCACCGGGCGAGCCCTGGCCGCGATCGGCGCGATCCGCCCTGTTTTCTCGGACGACGACGGCGATCGGCACCGCGCCTGGGACGAGCTCCTCGCGCGGAGCGGGGGCGATCTCGCCGCGCACCCGGGCCCGCTCCCTCCGCTCGCGAGCGTGTACTTCGGCACGCGCGCCGCCGCCGAGCTCGCCGCGCGGCTCGCCGGCGGCGAGGCGCCGATCGTTGCGGTATCAACGATCGCCGCGGGCGATCTCCGCCTCGTCCACTACGCCGCGCTCGACGTGCACGAGGATCCCCGCCTCCGCGTGGTGCTCGCCGTCACCAGCCTGCAACAGGGCGGCGCCGAGCGCGTGGTCCTCGATCTCGCCGCGACGCTCCCGGCGTTCGAGGTGACGCCGGTGGTGGCCACGCTCGGGCGACCCACGCGCGCGGCGTTCTCCGCGCCTGCGGGGACGATCGATCTCTCGCATGAGCGAAATCGAATCGAGGCGCTCGCCGAGGACGCCGTGGCCTTCGGGGCCGATCTCGTGCACGCGCACCTGCTCACCGGCGATCAGGTCGCCGAGCTCTCGGCCGCCGACGTCCCGATCGCGCTCACGATCCACAACACGAAACCGGGCTGGCCCGAGGGCCTCGATCGCCTCGAAGCGAGCCATGCGGCGCTGCTTTTTCCCTGCTCGCTCGCGGCCGAGGCCGATCTCGTCGAGGGAAAGATCCCCGTCGCGAGCCGCACGATCTGGAACGGGATCGACGCCGCGCCGTTCGCGCCGAGCGCCGCGCTGGAGGCCGAGGGCGCCGCGTTTCGCCGCGAGCACGGGATCGCGGGGTCGGATCTGGTGCTGCTCGCCGTGGCCAATCCACGCCCGCAAAAGCGGCTCGATCGGCTCCCCGCCGTGCTCGCCGCCGTCGACGCCGCGCTCGCCCGACGCGCGATCGCCCGGCGCGCGCAGCTGGTGATCGCCGGCGACGCCAACCCCCGCGGCGAGCTCGCGGCGCGGTCGGCGCGCGAGCTGCGCGAGGCGATCGCCGCGCACGGCGTCGCCGATCGTGTCCACCTCGTCGGCTCGCTCGATCGCATCGGCCCGGCCCTCGCCGCGGCCGACGCGCTGATCTCCACCAGCGCCCACGAAGGCCTGAGCCTCGCGCACCTCGAAGCCCTGGCGGCGGGGATCCCGGTGATCGCCACCGACGCCGGCGGCACCGCGGAGCTCGTCCCCGGCAACCCCGCGCTGCGCATGCTCCCGCGCGACGCCGGGCCCGACGCGCTCGCCGAGGCCATCGTCGAGCTGACGATCACGCCGCCCTCGGGCGGTCGCGACTTCGTCCTCGCCGGCTTCAGCCGCGAGCGCATGGCCTCGCGCTACGCGGCGCTCTACCGCCGGGCGATCGCGCCCGGTCCCCGCGCCGGCGGCGGGATTGTTTTGATCACCAACAATTTCTCCACCGGGGGCGCGCAGTCGAGCGCCCGGCGCCTGCTCACCGGCCTCGTCGCCGACGGCGTGCGCGCCCGCGCCGTGGTCCTGGAAGAGCAGGAGCGCTTCCCGACGCCGGGCCGGAAAGCGCTTGTTTCCAAGGGGATCTCGGTCCTCGCGGCGCCCAGCGGAGGCCCCACCGACGCGGCGGCCGCGGTGGCCTGGATCCTCGATCGCCTCGACGACGATCCCCCCGAGGCCGTGCTCTTCTGGAACGCGCTCGCCGAGCACAAGGTCCGCCTCGCCGACGCGCTCCTCCACGTCCCGATCTTCGACGTGAGCCCGGGCGAGATGTACTTCGCCTCGCTCGATCGCTTCTTCGCGCGGGCGACGCCGGGCCTGCCCTACCGCGACGCGCGCGCGTACGGGGCGCGCCTCGCGGGCGTGATCGTCAAGTACGAGGCCGAGGCCGCGCAGGCCCGAGCCACGCTCGGCGCGCCGACGCACGTGGTGCCCAACGGGATCGATCTCGGCGCCGCCGTCGCCCCGCGATCCCCGGGAAAAACCCTGGTGATCGGCACCGCGGCGCGCCTCTCGCCGCAGAAGAAGCTCGAGGATCTGCTCGCGGCGCTCCGGCTCGCGGCGCCCCACCTGCCGCCCCACACGCTCCGGATCGCCGGCGACGCCGAGCGCGGGTCCGAGGCGTATTCGTTGCAGCTCAAACAATCGGCGCGCGGCCTCGCGGTGGAGTGGCTCGGCGAGCTCGAGGGCTCCCGGGCGCTCCTCGACGACGTCGATCTCTTCGCGATGATCTCCGAGCCCGCGGGCTGCCCCAACGCCTCGCTCGAGGCCATGGCGCGCGGCCTCCCGGTGATCACCACCGACGTCGGCGGCGCCTCCGAGCAGGTCGTCGACGGGCTCACCGGCCGGCTCGTCGCGCGCGGCGACGCGGCGGCGTTCGCGGCCGTGCTGATCGAGCTGGGCAACGATCCAGCGAAGCGCGCGGCCATGGGCGCGGCCGGGCGAGCGCGCGCCGAGGCTCGCTTCGACGCCCGCCGGATGGTCGCCGACTACCGCCGGATCTGTCTGGGCCGCTGAACGAGCCTCGTTCGCGCGGTGCAAGGTCGACGCCGCGATCGCGTTGCCCCCCGCAGAAAGGCTCTGCTGTCGTCTCGGCTCGACGTCTCTCGCCGGCACGACTAGGCCGACCGTGAACGCCATGCCGATCCCGTCCTCTGTTGCGCGCCGCCTGAGCGGCCTCGTCGTCGTCACGTCCCTCGCGGCGCTCGGGCTCGCCGGCTGCACCAGCCACGACGACGCCGGGGCGACGACCGGGACGACCTCCGGCGGCGCGATGCCCGACACCTCGGCCCCCTCGGCGAGCGCGGTCCCCGTGGACAGCGCGGTCGCCCCCGCGGCGAGCGCCTCGGCGTCCGCGGCCCCCGTCGCTTCCACGGCACCTTCGGCTGTCGCGAAACCGATCGCCGACGCCGGCGCGCCCGACGCCGGCAGGAAGACCACCAAGGACGCCGGCGCTCCCGCCCCGAGCGACGCGGGCGCCCCGACCGACGCCGGCGCCGTCACCCTCTCGCCCGCCGCGGCCCTCGCCAAGCAGATCGACGCCATCTACGCCGACAAGAAGACGTTCTCCGCGAAGTTCAAGCAGGAGTACGTGCTCAAGGTCTCGAACCAGACCAAGACCTCGTCCGGCGTGGTCTTCATCGAGCGCCCCAACAAGATCTCGTTTCGCTACGACGCGCCCAACAAGAACCGGATTGTCTCCGACGGCAAGACGCTCAAGGTCTACATCGCCGAAGACAACCAGATGATCGAGAAGCCGGTCGAGAACAGCCAGTATCCCGGGGCCTTCGGCTTCCTGATGGGCAACGGCATCAGCTCCTCGTTCACCTTCACGATCAACGACAAGGCGGCCTGGAAAGACGGCCCGGTGCTCCAGGGCAAACCCACCTCGCCCACGCCCGACTACGAGGCTGCGACGTTCTTCCTCAACAAGGTATTGCTCGACAAATCGGATCCCGGCGCCATCGCCCGCGTCTCGCTCACCGACGCCCAGGGCAACAAGAACCGCTTCGACCTCAGCGACGCGACCCGGCCCGCCACCATCGATCCGGGCGAGTTCGTCTTCACCGCGCCGCCGGGCACCAACATCATCCATTGAGCACCGTGGCGTTCGACGACGTCTGGCCGATCTGGGAAAAGGCCTGGATCCTCTTCGAGGACGAGGACGTGATCCTCGTCGACAAGCCCGCCGGCGTCTCCACGCACGCGCCCGAGCCCGACCGCACCGACGACGCTCACACCCGGCTCGGCGCGTACCTGCGGGCGCGCGGAGCGGCGAATCCCTATCTCGGGATCCACCAGCGGCTCGACCGCGACACCTCGGGTGTGCTCTTGTTCACCCGGCGAAAAGAGGCCAACCGATCGATCGCCGAGCAGTTCGAGGGGCGCACGATCCAGAAGACGTACGTGGCGTGCGTCACCGGCCTGGGCAAGCGCTCGCGCGGGGTGATGGAGCACAAGATCGTCCCCGGCGACGGCGGGGCGATGCGCGCGCTCCCGAAGACATCGACCGTGGGGCAAGAGGCGATCACCCGCTGGAAAGTGCTCGATCGCCAGGGCGAGCGCGCGCTGCTCGAGCTCACCCCGGAGACGGGGCGCACCCACCAGATCCGCGTCCAGCTCGCCGCGGAGAAAATGCCAATCGTCGGCGATACGCTCTATGGCGGCGTCCCCGCGCCGCGGCTCATGCTCCACGCGAGCGAGCTCCGCCTCGCCCACCCCACGTCGAAGAAGAAGCTGGTCGGCCGGTCGCCCGCGCCGCCCGATTTTGCCGACTGGCTCCGCGGCGCGCCCGATCCGCTCCGCTCCACCCGATCGATCGCCCACGCTCTGCGCGCCGCCGCCGAGCTTCGCTACGGCATCGCCAGGAGCCCGGGTACCACGGCGTTCCGCATCGTCAACGGCGGCGGCGACGGCCTCCCCGGCGTCACGGTCGACGTCTACGGCGAGTGGCTCGTCGTCGCCCTCACCAGCCCCGAGGCCGAGGCCGCGCGCGAGAAGATCCTCGACGCCGCGACCACGCTCGGCCCGCGCGGCGTCTACGTGAAGAGCCGCCCCAAGCACGCCAGCGTCATCGTCGACGCCCGCCGCGAAGAGTTCTCGCCGCGCGAGGCCGTCCGCGGCGAGAGCGCGCCCGAGTCGCTGGTGATCCACGAGCTCGGGCTCCCGTACCTGGTTCGCCTCGGAGATGGCCTATCGACTGGCATCTTCCTCGATCAGCGCGAGAACCGCCGCCGCGTGCGCGAGCTCGCGGGCGGCGCGCGGGTGCTCAACCTCTTCGCGTACACCGGCGCGTTCACCGTCGCCGCGGTCGCCGGCGGCGCGCGCTCGTCGATGACGGTCGATGTCTCCGCGGGCGTCATCGCCTGGGCCCGGCAGAACCTCGAAGGCGTCGGCGCCGATCCGACACAGCACATCGGTCTCGAGGCCGACGCGCTTCCGTGGCTGAAAACCGCGGCAATCAAAGGGGATCGCTTCGATCTCGTGCTCCTCGATCCGCCGAGCTTCGCCACCACCAAGAAGTCGCGCTTCAGCGCCGAAGACGACTACCGATCCACCGCCGCCGCCGCGCTCCGCGTGCTCGCGCCGGGCGGTCGCCTGCTCGCGTGCACCAACCATCGCGGCATCCCCAAGGTGAAGTTTCGCCGCTTCCTCCACGAGGCCGCGCGCGACGCCGGACGCGCGGTCGTGCAGCTCAAAGATCTCCCCGATCCCATCGATTTCCCCGCTGAGCCGGGCGCCGAGCCGCACTTGAAGAGCGTGCTCGTGACCCTCTCCGGCGACGCGCGCGAAGAGGCCCAATGCCCATGACCACGACCACCCGCAAGCTGCTGTTCACGATCAAGTCCTACGAATATTTGCAGCCGCGCCTGCTCGCGGCGGGCGACTTCGAGCAAGGCACGATCGAGCGCAAGACCTTCCCCGACGGCGAGCGCTACCTGCGGATCACCGACGACACCCGCGGGCGCGACGTGGTCTTGCTCGGCGGCACGCCCACCGATCTCGACGCCCTCGAGGTCTACGATCTCGGCTGCGCGCTCTCCAGCACCGGCGCCCGATCGCTCTCGCTGGTGATCCCGTATTTCGGCTACTCGACCATGGAGCGCGCCGTGCAGCCCGGTGAGGTGGTGACGGCCAAGACCCGAGCGCGCCTGTTCTCGGCCATCCCCTCCTGCGAGGGCGGCACCCGCGTCTTCCTCTTCGATCTCCACACCGACGGCATCGAGTATTACTTCGACGACTCCCACGTGACCCAGCACATCTACGGATCCTCGCTGATCACCGAGGCCATCCGCGCGCGCATGGGCGAGGGCGGCTTCGTGCTCGGCGCGACCGACGCCGGCCGCGCCAAGTGGGTGCAGAGCCTGGCCGAGCACCTCGGCGTCGAGCCGGCGTTCGTGTACAAACGACGCGATCCCGCGAGCGGAAACCTCAAGCTCACGGGCATCAACGCCGACGTCCGCGGCAAGCCGGTCATGCTCTACGACGACATGATCCGCACCGGATCCTCGCTCTTGCAAGCCGGCCGCGCCTACCTCGCCGCGGGCGCCACCGAGGTCCACGCCCTGGCCAGCCACCTGGTCCTGCCGGCCGACTCGCTCGCCAAGCTCCGGAGCTCCGGAGTCTTCAAGAGCATCTCCGGCACCGACTCCCACCCTGGGAGCGAGCAGATCGGCGACGCCGGGAGCGTGATCTCGATTGCCGGCCTGCTGGTGAGCGCCCTCAGCCGGACGTGAATCGCGGGGATCACCCGGTGATCATCCTGCGGGCGGCGCCGGTACCGGCGCGGCGGCGACGGCCAACGAGGCGCCGCCGCGCGTGGCGCCGGCCCCACCCACAGCGTCCGCGGCAAGCGTGGCGAGGCCAACGCGACGAGCCCGCTCGGCTTTCATTGAACATCGGGCTCCCTTCCCCGCGGTGTCACGGGTACAACGCGCCCCGTGTCCTCCCCGCCTGCTCCACGGCCGCGCCTCGTCGATCGGCTGCTCATCGCCGCTTGCCTGCTCGCGATAGCCTTTCTGCTGCTCCAGATCCTCACCTACGGCTATGGCCGCGATCAGGGCATTTACGCCATGGTGGGCCGGGCGCTGCTCGCCGGGAAGATGCCCTATCGCGACGCCTGGGACTTCAAGCCGCCCGGGATCTTCGTGATTTACGCCTTCGCCCGCGCGGTGTTCGGCGGCGGTCAGTGGGGGATCCGCGCGCTCGAGTGCCTCGGTCTCGTCGCGATGGTCTGGGCCATGGGCGAGCTCACGAAGCGCTGGTGGGGTGAGCGGGCGATTGGGCTCCTCGGCGGCGCCGTCGCGGTGCTGGTCCACGCGCAGCTCGATTTCTGGCACACGGCGCAGCCGGAGTCGTTCGGCGGAATGCTCACGATCTTCGCGCTGCTCGCGCTCGGCCACGAGGGCGGCGGGCAGCTCGCCGAGGCCGCCCGAGAAAAGGCGCCCACCGATCGCGAGCGCTGGATCCGCCGCTTCGTCTGCGGCGCGCTCTTCGGGATCACCGGCCTGCTCAAGCCCCCTCTGGCGGGCGGGGGCGCCGTGGTCGCCGCGGCGCTCGCGCTCGAATCGTACGTGCGTGAACGATCGCTCCGCGCCGCGGCCCGCCCGGTGCTCCCGATCGTGATCGGCGGCGCCGCGCCCCTGGTCCTCTGCGCGATCTGGTTCGCTGCCAGGGGCGCTCTCCACGATCTCTATTCGGTGCTCTTCGTCTTCACTCCCCACTACACCCGGCTGAGCTGGGAGGGCGAGACGCTCGGGGGAATGACGTACTGGGGCTTCACCGAGTGGCTCTGCGGCTACTCCAGCGTCGCCACCGGCGGGGTGCTGCTCCTCCTCGGCTTTCGCCCGACCAGGCGCGAGCGCTTTGGCGTCCTGCTGATCACCGGGATCATCGCGGTTCACCTGATCGGGGTGATCTTGCAGGGCAAGTTCTTCCCGTACCATTACGGGGCCACGTGGCCGCTCACCGGGCTCCTCGCCGGGCTCGGCTTCTGGCGGGTCTGGGAGCGATTGACCACCTGGCGCGAGCCCCTGGGAGCAGGCCTGTTCGTCGTCGGCCTCACCGCCCTCACGTTCGGCCGCTCGGCCACCAAGGACGTGCCGCACTCGTACTCCGAGCGCTGCGGCGAGCGACTCCGCGCCTTCACCGGATCGCCCAGAAATCAAGCCGAGATCGATCGCCTGGCCTCGGTCGCCGACGTCAACGCGGCGGCCAACCGCGCTGTGGCGATCTTCCTGCGGGACCGCGTCCCGGCCGATCGCACGGTGTTCGTCTGGGGCTTCGAGCCGGTGATCTACGATCTCGCCGATCGGACGCCGAGCACACGGTATCTCTACGATGTGCCCCAGCGCGTGGCCTGGGCCAAGGAGGCCGAGCGAGCGACGTTGATGCGCGATCTCTCTGCCAGCCACCCGGCGGCCATCGTGGTCGAGCGCCGCGACGTGTTCCCGATGGTGACCGGCGACGCCATCGACTCGAATGACACGCTCCAGCAGTTCGACGCGCTCCGGAGCCTGCTGCGCGAGCATTACTCGATGGTGGAGACCATCGAGGACTTCGACATTTACCTGGAGCGTTGAGACCTCACTCCAGCGTTCGCGCGCAGCGAAAGCCGGTGCCAACATGACCCGTGGTGGCGTCGTAGGCGAGGCGGCCAGTCGATCGCAGCGTGCTCGACGCCTGATCCCACCCGCCGCCGCGCAAGACCCCTTGTTTCCCGGCTCCGCGCGAGCGTGGATTGATGCTCGTTCCCCGCTGGTAGAAGGCCGGATCCCACCCGTCGGCGACCCACTCCCAGACGTTCCCCGCGAGGTCGACCGCGCCGAAGGGGCTGGTCCCGAGGGGCAAGGATCCCACCTCGATCGGCCCGCGCGGGCGCGCTCCGCAGCTCTCGCCCGCGGCCGGGGCGTAGTTGCTTCGCTCGCACGTCGGCGCGTCGTTGCCCCACGGGTACACCCGGCCGTCGGTCCCGCGCGCGGCGTACTCCCACTCGGCCTCGGTTGGCAGGCGCTTGCCTGCGAACTCGCAGTAGGCCGCGGCATCTTGTTGATCGACGCAGTTGATCGCCACGCCCGGATGCGCGCAATCGAGGCCGGCGCACTGCCCCCCGAATTTCGCGACGAGCGCCTCGGTGATGAACGGCCCATGGAGCACGGCGGGCTTGCATTTACGGGCATCGACGCATGTCGCGTAGGCGCCGACGGTGACCTCGGTGCGATCGAGATCGAAGGCGCGGCTGATCGTCACCTGATGAACGGGCCCCTCCGACGCGCTGCCGTTCGCGGTCCCCATCTGGAACGTGCCGGCCGCGACGCGCACCATCGCCGGCGCCGGCGCGGGAGGCTTGATTTCCCGCTCGGGAAGGGTGGCGACGAGCGGCGTTCCCGCCGGCGTGACCTTGGTGTTGATCATCCGGACGGCGATCGCCGCGGTGACGATCGCGCCGAGGCCCGCGGCGATCAGGATCGGGATCGCGCGCCGACGCGCGACACGCGGCGGCGCCCGCGAGGCCTCGACGCCCCCGACGAGCGGCGACGCCGTGGTGACGTGCGCCTTCGTTTCAGGGCGATCAGGGGCCATCCGCGTCGCCGCGACCGGGGCCTTGTGGGTCGCGCCGATCGGCGGGGCGGGATCGTCGCTGCCGGTGGCGATCGCCTGGAGATACTCGCCGGTCGCCAGCTCGGCGATCGCCGCGCCGGATGGCTGCGACGCGCTCGAAGGCCCGGTCGTGGCGACCGCGTTCGACTCGTGCGCCGCGGCCTCGCGGAGCGCATCCCAGAAGGCGCCGACGTCGAGGTAGCGCTCGCGCGGCTCGATCGCGAGCGCCTTGCTCAGCACTTTTTCCAGCGCATCCCCGACGTCGACGCCCGCCGCGCGGAGCGTCGGTCGCTGCACGGGATCGGTGGAGAGAATGTAGAGCTGCGTGGTGTCGCCGCCGTCGAGCGCCACCTTTCCAGACACGATCTCCACGAACAGGAGCGCAAAGGCGAACACGTCAGTCCAGGGCCCGGTGGCCCCGTAGCGCCGATGAAACTGCTCGGGCGCTCCGTATTGCGGGGTGAAGGCCTTGATTGATCCGCCCGTCTCCACCAGCGCTCTGGTGAGATCGGCCATCTCGCCAAGCACCTTGGCGATGCCAAAGTCCAGCACCTTGAGCGTCGGAGCGCCGGCGACCTTCACGAGGAAGAGGTTGGCCGGCTTGATGTCGCGATGGGCGATGCCCTGCGCGTGCGCCGCCGCCAGCGCGCTCGCCGCGGGATCGAGGAGCGCGATGGCCTCGCGCACGCTCCGGCCGTGTTCGCCGCGCGCGCGTCGCTCGCTCAGCTCGCGATCGAGCGCCGTTCCTTCGAGCCACTCGAGCACCAGGAACGGCGTCCAGATCCCGCTCGGCGATACGGCCGCTCCCACGTCGAGCGCCTGGACGATCCCCGCGTGCGCGCGCGAGAGGCGATGAAGCAGGCGCCCCTCGGCGAGGAAATTCTGGTGAAAGCGCTCGCGCTCGACGCCCTCGATCGCCGCAGGGAGCTTGAGGACCTTGATCGCGACCGGCTCGTCGAACCCGAGGTGGTGCCCGCGGTAGACGACGCCGAAGCCGCCCTCGCCCGCGACGGCGTCGACCCGGTATTTGGCGTCGATCGTGGCCCCCACCCAGCCGAAGGGATCTGCGTGAACGGGGGGCATGGGAGGGGGACGATAGCCGAAGCGGGGGACCGCGTCGCCGACGACCACGCCTTCTTCTCGCTGCGGTTCTCTTCCATCCGCCCTTCCGCTTGCCGCTCCCGAGCCGTGCGCGTAGCGTCCCGCCACCTCCGGCATGTCCCTCCCGCTCCCTATCGGCATCGACGATTTCCGCAAGCTGCGCGAGCTGAGGCTCGAGTACGTCGACAAATCGCACCTGATCCGCGAGCTGCTCGACATGCGCGGCGTCGAGGTGGCCCTCCTGCCTCGCCCCCGGCGCTTTGGCAAGACGCTCAACCTCTCGATGCTCCGCTACTTCTTCGAGAAGAGCAGCGAAGACCTGTCTCCCCTCTTCCAGGATCTCTCGATCTGGCGAGCGGGCGAGGAGTACCGCGCCCATTTTCAGCGGTATCCGGTCATCGCGTTCACCTTCAAAGGGACCCGCGGCGAGACGCTCGAGGAGTGCTGGACGGCCATCAAGGCGCGGATCGAGTCGCTGTTCGACGAGCATCGTTTGCTGCTCGGGAGCGAGCGGCTGAGCGAGCGGGAGAAGCGGAATTTCGCGGCGATCCTCGACGGCACGGCCGAGCTCACGCTCTATCACCGCGCCTTCCTGGATCTCTCCGCCTACCTCCACGCTCACCACGGCGAGAAGGTCGTGATCCTCCTCGACGAGTACGACGAGCCAATTCATGCAGGCCATGCCCACGGCTACGCCCCGCGGATCCTTCATCTCATGCGGGCCCTCTTCATCGATGGGCTCAAGGGGAATCCGCACCTCCAGCGCGGGGTGGTAACAGGCATCCTGCGCGTCGCCCGGGAAAACCTCTTTTCGGGCGCCAACAACCTCGGCGTCTACTCGCTCCTCGCCACGCCGTTCAACACCTGCTTCGGCTTCACCGAGGCCGAGGTCGTCTCGCTGCTCGAACGATCGGGGCGAGCCGACCAGCTCGCCGCGGTGCGCGCCTGGTACAACGGCTACGACTTCGGCGGCACGGTCATCTACAACCCGTGGTCGGTGCTGAGCTTCCTCGCCGCGACCGACGGCGCCCCGGCGCCTTACTGGCTCTCGACCAGCTCGAATGACCTCGTCCGCGAGCAGATCGAGAAGAACGCTCTCCGGCTCCAGCCGGTGTTCGAAGACTTGCTCGAAGGGCGGAGCATCGATCGGGTGCTCGACGAGAACGTGGTCCTCGACGAGCTCGCGGACAACGACGACGCGCTCTTTGGCCTGCTGGTGTTCTCGGGCTACCTCAAGGCAGAGAAGCGCTCGCAAGGGCCCATGGAGCAGGCCATTCACCGGCTCTCGATCCCTAACCGCGAGGTTCGGCTCCTGTACGCCACCACCTTCCGTCGCTGGATGACAGCCCGCATGAAGGGCCACGGCGGTAGCCTCGAAGAGCTGACAGGAGCCCTCCTGAGCGGCGACGCCGAGACCCTCGAAGAGCAGCTCCAGGCCTTCGTCACCAACCTGCTCTCGTACCACGATCCAGGCACAATCAAGCCTGAGCGCGTCTACCAGGGGTTTGTCGTCGGTCTGCTCGCGGTGCTCGAGCCGGCCTATCAGGTGCGCTCCAACCGCGAGTCCGGCGAGGGGCGCCCCGACGTGATGATCCGGCCGATGCAGCCAGGAAAGCCAGGCGCGGTGCTGGAGCTGAAGGTGGCCAGAGCGCGCAGAAAGACACTGGCGCAAGCGCTCGCCGAGGGCGTTGCGCAGCTTCGAGACGGCAATTACGGCGCCGAGCTGCGAGCCGCGGGAGCGTCGGACATCCACGCTTTCGCCGTGGCTTTCGATGGGAAGAAGGTCCAGGTGAAGCTGGTCGAAGAGCGCAAGCAGACCCGCTCACCGAAGCGGGCCATCACCCCCAAGCGACGGAAATAGCCCGATCCGCCGCCGCTACTCGTAGTGGACCGACTCCGCCGAATCGATCCGCGCTGCTTTCGACGCCGGATGGATTGAAGCGGCGACCGCGATCACCACCGATCCGATCACGGTCACGATCACGTACGAGACCGGCAGCTCGAACGCCACCTCGAACGCCGACACCGAGCGGAGCGCGCCAATCGACGCGTAGCCGAGCGGCACCCCGAGCAGCGCCGCCAGGCCGCCGCCGAGCAGCCCCAGAAAGCCGCCTTCCAGCAAGATCAGCCGGCGAACCTGCTTTGGCATCATCCCGAGCACGCGATACAGAGCGATCTCTCGCTGCCGCCCGTGGACCGAGAGCACCATCTGATTGGCAATCCCCACCGCCGCGAGGATGCTCGTCAGCAGCAGGATCAGATCGAAGATCACGAAGTCACGATCGGTCTCGTGCACCCGGGATTTCTTGAACGCCGCGCCCGAGGTGAGGCTCAATCGCCGCAGCGACCGATCGGCCATCACGCGCGCGCTCCACTCCGCCACCGCGGGACGAAACGCGCCCGCCACCACCAGGACCGAGCCCACGGGCTGTACGTAGGGGGCAATCAACGCTTCGTCGGCCGCGTCGAGGACTCCATAGGTCTTGCTGTTGCGGTACGGCCCCACCTGCGGTGTGTAGCCGATGTCGTCGGTCACGCCGACGATCTCCAGGCGCTTCGATCCGCCGCGGCCGGAGAGGTCGATCGACTCGCCCACCTGCACGCGGTAGCGGCGCGCCATCATCTTCGAAAGGATGATTTTTCCGGGCCCGAGGCGCTCGGCCATCGCCAAAAGCTCGGGGCGCCCGCGCGTCTTCGCGAGCGCGACCAGCTCGCTCGACACCACCGCGTGCACCGCGTTGGGCCACGGCGTCCGCGTCGAGAAATGCACCACCAGCTCGCCCGGCGGGAGCTGCGCGAGGGCTTCGTCCACGCGCGCTTGCGGGAATCGCGGCGCGAGCATCGGCGTCAAGAAGAGATCGTTGCCGATGGCGCCGTCGGCCCAGATCTCCACCTCGCGCTTGAGGGCGTGCGTCGAGATGTGGAGCGCGAGCAGGAGCGAGAACACCAGCATCACACCGCTCACCGACCACGCGAGCTCGTGGCCCATGAGCTCGATCCGCCGCTGCGTGAGGAGCCGCTCCGCCGCGGGGCCGCGCGGGAGGAGCCGCACGAGCATGCCGCCGACGCGCTGCACGAGATCGGGGACCAGCATCAGCGTCGCGAGGAAGGCCAGGCAGGCGAAGGCCGCCTCGATCATGAAGAACGTGAGCGACGGGAGCGCGTTGCGGAAGAACGGCCTCATCAGCAGGTAGATCAGCATCGTGAACGGGAGCGCGATCAGCGCGATCCCGCGGGTGCGCCGCGCGAGCAGCTTCGCCCCTTCGCGCTCGAGGAAGCGCGGGCGCAGCGTCTGCGGCACGTCGAGCCGGAGCACGTCGCGCGCCGGTCGGAGCACGCCGAGCAGCGCCATGAACGCGCCGATCAGCGCGATCACCGCCATCTTCGCCCACGGGTAGACCATGCGCGCCACCAGGATCCGCGCGCGGCCGGTGGTGGTGATCCCCGCCCTCGCCGCGAGCCACGCCATCGGGATCGTGGCGACGAAGCCCAGCGCCGCGCCGACGAAGCCGATCAGCAGCGCCTCGCGCACGAAGATCGCCGCGACCTGCTGCGGGAGCGCGCCGAGGCTGCGCAGGAGCGCGACCTCGCGCTTACGGCGATCGACGATGACGCCGAACGTGAAGAAGACGATCAGCGCGCCCATGAGGAAGGCCGAGAGCGATCCGAGCCGGATCGCCGAGCGCATCACCTGGTAGTCCTCGTGGGTCTCTTCCTTGACGCTCTTGGCCGCGACCGGCGCGCCCGTCACGCCGGCGCGCGCGCCGCGGAGCATGATGGTGTCGGGCATCTTCTCGGCGTCGGGGTTGCTGGACCAGCTCGCGGCCTCGGCGTTGACAGTGTTGACGTCGAGGACCACGACGACGCTCACCGTGGCCGTGCCCATCGCCACGCCGAGGATCGCCGCGAGCGTGCCGAAGCGATCGGCCCGCAGGTTGCGCGCGCCGAGGAGCCGCACCAGCGCACTGAAGAGGAAGACGACGAGCGAGGCTCGCGGGGTGAGGCGCTTGCCGGCCATCAGATCCCGAGCGCCTTGAGGCGATCGTGCACCGCCGCGGAGGAGACCTCGGCGCCGGCGAGCGTCGACCCGGCGGCGATCGCGCCGTCCTTCATGAACACCACGCGATCGGCGCGCGCCGCGTCTTCGGGGTTGTGCGTGACCAGGAGCATCGCGCTCGACGTCTCGCGCAGCACCTCGGCGAGCAGGGCCATGATCCGCTTGCCGGTCGCGACGTTGACGTTGCCCGTCGGCTCGTCGGCGAGCACCAGGCCGGGCTTGCGGACGATGGCCCGCGCGATCGAGACGAGCTGCATTTCGCCTCCAGAAAGCTGCGCGGGGAGGTGATCGCGGCGACCGGACATGCCCACTCGATCGAGCGCGCGATCGATCGCGGCGGTGTCCGCCGCGACGCCGTCGATCAGGAACGGGAGCATCACGTTCTCGTGCGCGGTGAGCGTGCCGACGAGGTTGAAGAACTGGTACACGATGCCGACGCGCCGCCGCCGCAGCAGCGTGCGCCCATCGTCGTCGAGCCCGCCGAGGTCTTGGCCGAGCACGACGATCTCCCCCGCGTCGGGGACGTCGAGCCCCGCGAGGCAGTTGAGCAGCGTGCTCTTGCCGACGCCGGAGGGCCCCATCACCGCGCACATTTCGCCCGCGGGGACCTCGAGATCCAGATCGCGGAGCACGTCGAGCCGGGTCGCTCCGAGCGCGTACCCTTTCATGAGCCCGCGAACCGAGAGCGCCGACGGCGCGGAGAGAGGCTCGTTCACGCACCCTCGATATCACGGCGGCGCGCCCACGAGCGCCTCGTCCGCGCGCCGGCCCGCGTCGCGGCACGCTCCGGGTGATCCGCGCGGCGATTGCGACTACCCTCGCGCGCCGATGCCCGCGGTACTCCGATCCAGCCTCGCGGCCGCCGCGATCGCGCTCGGCGTCGTGGCGCTGCCGGCGAGCGCGCACGCCGCCGGGAGCGAGGAATCAAGCCCCAGGCGCGCGGTGCCGGACTACGACGGGCGCCCCGCTCCGATCACCGCAGGCGAGGTGCTGCTCTGGGTCCCGCGCGTCGTCGCCTTCCCGCTCTACGTGACCACCGACTTGGTGATCCGGCGGCCGGTGGGCTGGCTGATCGGCGCGGCCGATCACCGGCGCGGCCTCGACAATTTCACCAAGCTCTTCACGTTCGGCCCGCGCGAGCACGCGGGCATCGTGCCAACGGTGCAGCTCGATCTCGGGATGCGCAGCCGCGCCGGCGTGTACGTGTTCCACGACGACTTCCTCGCCCCCGGGAACCAGCTCCGACTTCATACGCTGGTCGGCGGACTAAAGGACTGGAGCGTCGCGCTCGCCGATCGCGTCCCGATTGATCCCGGCTCGTACGTGAAGCTCCGCGCCGAGGCCGATCGTCGCTCCGATGCCTTGTTTTACGGCCTCGGATCGCGATCGCTCGAGTCGAGCCGGGCGCGCTACGGTGCCCAGAGCGTCGAGGGATCGGCCACGGTTCACCTCGCGCTCGGCCCCGGTGCGTCGGCCGAGGCCTGGGCCGGCGCCACCGCGATCCGCTTCGCCGCCGCGACGACGTGCTGCCACGAGGACGCGCTCGCGACGCGCGGCGATCTCGCGCTTCCCCCGGGAATCGAAGGCTATGTCGCGCTCCGCCAGGGGCTCCGCCTCACCCTCGACTCGCGCCTCCCCCGCCCCGCGCCGGGAGGCGGCTTCCGCTTCGAGGCCGACGCGCAGCACAGCGTCGATCTCCGCGATCCCGGCGCGAGCCGCTGGCTCACCACCGGCGTGAGCGCCGCCGCCACGGTCGATCTCACCGGCCACGGCCGCCTGCTCACGGTCACGCTCGCCACGCGCTTCGCCGATCCGCTCGCCGACGCCGGGGTGCCGTTCACGGAGCTGGCCTCCCTCGGCGGCGATCAGGGCATGAGCGGCTATCGCGCCAATCGCCTCCTCGGCCGCAGCGCGGTGACTGGCACCTTCGAGTACCGCTATCCCATCCTCGCGTCGCTCGACGGCTCGCTCCACGCGGGGATTGGCAACGTCTTCGGCGCCCACCTCGAAGGCTTCGAGGCCCGCTTGCTGCGGCTCTCGTTCGACCTGGGGATCGACGCTCCAGGCCCGCGTGATCATGCGTTGAAAGCCCTGGTCGGCTTCGGGACAGAGACCTTCGCTGACGGCACCCACCCGAGCTCGATCCGCCTCGCGTTCGGCGGGACGACCGGGTTCTGAGCAAGTCAGTCAGGGGCCGAGTCGTCGTCGGGCCGCTCCAGGCCCACGAGGCGGAATCCACGCCTGGGACCGAGATCGTAGAGGTGCGCGCGGAGCGGGCCGGGCGCGACGCCGTTGAAGAGATCGACGACCACGTAGCGGGAGGCCGCGTCGTCGCGCGCGCCGCCGTCGTCGGCCACGTGAGGCACGGTCAGGCAGATCTCGCCGCCCGCGCCGAGGCGCGCGACGGGGCTCGATCGCGGCGCGAGATCGGCGCCGGCGTAGGTGCGCGCGCGGTACGCGAACGCGGCGTCGCCGAAGGTCGCGGTGCTCCGCGCGAGATCGTTGCCGCAGAGATCCTCCCCGCTCACGCGCACGTCGGCGATCGGCGAGAGCCTGGCGAAATAGCGCCGCAGCACGGCCTTCCGGCGGAGCAAGAGCTGCTCGATCAGAAACTCGGTGTGGCGCGGGAAGGTGAAGTCGCCCGCGCGCACCGCGGCCTCGACCAGGTCCGGCGTGAACCGCGCGACGGCCCGCGCCGCCCACGCGCCGTCGCCCTCCATCATCCGCGAGAACGCGGGGTTCGGGTGATCGCCGCGGTACAGCCCCGGCGCGAAATCGCGCGCGCTGAAGTACCCGAAGACGTCGCCGTCGGCCGATCGCTTCGCGCGATCCCACGGCTGCTCCTGGACGCCGAGCGTGAGGAAATCTCGCGTTCCCTGGGCGAGATCGAGGCTGTTTTCGTGGCCGATCCGGCGCGAGGCCGCGTCGGTGTCAGCCTCGCGACCGAAGCAATCGTCGAGGCCTACCTGGTAGTGGCGGACGATCCCCGGCGACGAGAGCACCTCGTCCCCGCGCCGCGCGATCCACGTGTCGCGCGTGCGGTGCTCGCTCGCGTCGCCGTGATCGAGCCAGGCCGCGAGGACGCGCGCGCCGCGGAGATCGCGGCGATCTTCGTGGGCGACGACGTCGTTCGGATCGTCGCCGCGGGTGCCTTCGTAGCGAAACGGTCCGAGCTCGCTGCCCGGCAGCGCGCGCGTGGCGACGACGCGCACGAGGCCGCCGCGCGAAGGCGCCGCCGCGAGGAGCTGCGCGAGCGCGGCCGCGTCGAGCGCGCGAGGAGCGCCGCTCGCCGAGGGGAGCGTGAACCCCGGCGAGAGCGCGAAGATCGCCGGCCGAACATGGACGACCGACGCGCACGGCGCCCAGTACCCGGCCGCGTAGTAGAGGCGCGAGGCGATCGCCGCCGCCCCCGTGGCGCGCTCGGGCTGGCCCGCGCCGTCGACGGAGATGACGAAGCGGCCACGCCCCGCGACGACAACGACGAAGCTCGGCGCCTCGCCGACGACGCTGCCGCCGTCGATCACCCAGGTGCCGTCGGGCGCGGTGGGATCGATCGCCGCGTCGCCGCACGGGCCGCGAACGAGGCCCTCGGGCGTCATCGCCGCGCCGACGAGGCCGATCCGGTTGGTGAACCAGGCCGAGTCGGGAACCTCGTCAACGCTGTTGACGTTGGTCGCCGCGCCCGCCGGATCGACGGCGAAGAAGCGCGCGACGGGCCGGAGCACGGTGGTGTCGGCCGCATCCTCGAGCACCGACGAGGCCGTTTTCGTGGGGGCGCACCGCGGCGCACCGCCGGTGTCGGGATCGGGGCGACAGGCGACCGAGACGGGCGCGAGATCGCCGTCCCGCCAGATCGGATCGCGGAGGGGAAATCGCCGCGCGTCGGCGCTGCACGCCGCGGCCCCGGCAGAGAGCAGGAAGACGACGACGAGGCGTGACGGAGCTACGGGCATCGGGGATCTCGAGACGGCGCGCGCACCCCCCACGGCAGCCCGCGCGGCCCCATGAAGGCGATCGCCGGCATCGTACCGCGCTCCGAACCAGGGTCGATCGCGCAATCGTCGCCCGCTTTGCATCGACCCGCCCGATCCCTCGTCGAAGGGCGAACGCTCCCCGAGCTTGTGCGAAATTCTCGTGACGCCGCGTCCAGTTGGTCTTACTTCGCACCTCGGTGGGCAACGGGCATTCTTCTCTCTGGAGGCACTCTTCAATGAACATTCGAACCATCGTCACATCGCTGCTTCCGCTCGCTGCGGCCCCGCTGCTCGCGGGCTGCATCATCCAGGCGGGACCTGGGCCCGCCACCGCCCAGCAGGGGCAGATGGAGCTGGTCGATCTCGACGCCAACCCGCCCATCCAGATGGCCGCGGGCCTCGCCGACGGTCGCCCGGCGCGCCTCCACCGCGGCGCGGCGATGTCCTACTGGGTGTGGCAGGGCGCCAAGCGCGACTGGCACCTTCGCGCCACCACGACCAACCAGCTCCACCGCTTTCAGGGGCGCATCCACCCGCGCGACGGCGCCACCCTCACTGGCCTCCACTCCACCCGCCCCGAGTGGGGCGATCGGATGCGTCAGCAGGGCAACGACATCGTCTTCGATTTCCGCACCGACGGCGGTGAAGACGGCCTCGACTTCAACCTCAACGGCAACGCCTGCGTCGAGATGGAGCTCCTCATCGACGCCGCGCCGCACCCCAAGCTTATCGTGATTGGCAAGGGCGAGCAGGTCCCCGACTCGAGCCACTTCATCGCCTGTCCGTGAGCTGATCCCCCTTTAGCGCCGGCAATCAAGCCCCCTCGCGGCGTCGCTACGAGGGGCTTTTTGCTTCGAATCTGCTCGAAAAAAGCTCTCGCTGGCTACTGGGCGACCTCGGTCTTGCAGCCGAGAAGGATCTGGACCTTGGCGCCGAAGTCGGTCTTCAAGGCCTGACAGCTCGCGGGACAGAACACGATCTTGGTGGGCTTGACCGGATCGTCGTACTTCCAGCCCTTGTTGCCGCACTTCATGTCCTGAGGGAGGACAGCCGCGTTACCGCCCTTCGGGGTGACGAGCACGTTCACGTCGCCGATGTTCACGTCGCCGCCCTCGACTTTGTCGGGGATGACGTACTCGCACGGGAGCGCCTGGCCACGCACCTTGGCCAGCGCCGTCTGGAACTCGGTCTTGACGTTGAAGCTGCCCACCAGGATGGCCGCGTCGGTGCCTCCGCCGACCGCGATTTGATTGGCGATCATCGGGTCTACTCCCGACAGACCGACGACGAAGGTCTTGATTCCGTAGAGCACGCCGTTGGCCGCGAGAGCGGCGATGACCTTCGGATCTTCGGGGTTCACGCCGCCGCCGCACATGGCGGGGCCCTGAGGAGCGCCGTCGCTGACGAGGAGGACCGCGGCCGCGTGGCCTGCGTGGGTGTCGGCGTAGGACTTGGCGGCGAAGAGCGCCCCGTCGAGGGCCGGATAAATCGGCGTGGAGAAGCCGCTTGGCGAGGCCGCGGCCATGGCGTCGGTGATCGGCTTGGCGTTGCCGGGCAGCGGCGCGAAGTCGACCTTCGGCGTGGCGTAATCGACCTGCGCGCAGGAGGCCGGCTTGCTCTCGAGCGGGAAGAAGTTGAGCGCGACGCCGATGCCCGCCGAGTCCGGATCTTCGAGGAAGGCCGTGAGCCCGAGCTTGCCGTTGTCCCACTTGGTGCCGAACATCGACGAGGATCGATCGAAGGCGATGAAGAGGTCGAGCGGGGTCGATTTCGCCTCTTCGGTGATGAGGCCGCAGGCGGCGTCGGGATCGGGGCCGGCGTCCTTGCCGCCGGAAGCGCTCGATCCGGAGCTGGTCTCCGCGGTGGTGATGAGCCCCTCTCCGCCGGTGCCGCTCGCGCTGCTGGAGGGCGTCGGGCCCGATCCGGTGGCGCTGCAGGTCGCGGCGCCCATCGTCAAGGCCAGGGAGACGAGCAGGAAAATGCGGGGATCGTCCGCCTTCAGCATTCGCGGGGCCTCGATATCGGTGAAGGGTGCAGCGCTACAAAGACGATGGGGATCGGGGGCACGACCCGGGTGAGCGGGCGTGAATGATGCGGCGTGCCCAGGCCTGCGTCAACGCGGTTCGCGCGGCGGTCACGCGGAAGGAGCTTGTAAACCCGGCGCAATTCGGCAGAATCGCAGATCATGCGCCATCAGCTTGTCCTCGGGTCGACTCTGTCTTTGATCTTCGGCGTGCTCAACACGGGCTGCGCCTCGTCGGGAACCGTCACCAGCGAGAGCACCGGCTCGGGTGGGAGCACCGGCACCAACAGCGGGCCTGGAGGCGCGGGGGGCGCCGGTGGCAGCGGCGGATCGCTCACGACCACCGACGCCAGCTCCAGCGTCACCGGCGGCTCCACGACGAGCAGCGCCTCGTCCTCGTCCGCGGCGTCCTCGTCGGCGTCGTCGGGCACGGGAGGCGCGGATCCCTGCGCGATGGGCTGCGCTGCGGGCTTCGTCGACGCCGACATGGACCCCGCGACGGGCGTCTGTGGCTGCGAGTTCGCCTGCGCGATGGGCTGCCCCGGCGGCACCATCGACGCGGACAAGAACCCGGCGACAGGCCTTTGCGGCTGCGAGCACAACTGCGCCACCATGGGTTGCCCCACTGGCTTCTTCAACATCGACAGCAGCGATTTCACCGGCGTCTGCGGCTGCGAATACGCCTGCACCGTGGTGACGCCCAACGCCGATCCCATCGACGATCAGCTCAAGGACGACAACTGCGATGGCACCGACGGCGTGGCCGAGCAGTGCGTGTACGTGTCCACGAGCCAGGGCAGCGACGCGGCCGCCGGGACACGCATGGCGCCCGTGCAGACCATCGCCAAGGCGATCCAGGTCGCGAAGACCAACGGCGTGCCCGCGGTCTGCCTCTCGGGCGAGACCTACAACGAGGCCGTCACCGTGTTCTCCGGGATCAGCATCTACGGTGGTTTCGATCAGAACGATCCGTCCTTCAAGTTCAAGCGATCCAACAACGTGACCACGACCGTGGCCGCGATGGGCACGGTGTTCGACGCGCCGAAGATCGATCAGGAGACCCACATCGAGGGGATCACCATCGAGGCCGCGCCGACTCTGATGCTGAACGGATCGAGCACGTACGGAGTGCACCTCGGCGTGGGCAACGGGCAGCTCTTCGTCCGCTACAACACGATCAACGTGCAGGCCGGAGCCGACGGGGCCAACGGGGCCAACGGGGCCAACCCGGGGGCGGTGCAGGCCACCAAGGGCGCTGACGGACACGCCGGCTGCGATGCGACGCAGTGTGCCTCCCCCGGCGGCGCGCAGGGTGGCTGCGCGGAGTTCGGCGGGAAAGGCGGAGACGGCGTGTACGGCTTCACTCCCGGCAAGAATGGCTCGCCCGGAAACGGCGGCGCCGTTGGCGGCGCCGGTGGCCCCAACGGCAACGGCTGCTCGACCGGTGCAAACCCGGGCGATCCCGGTGGTGTCGGCGGCCCCGGTGGCCCCGGCACCCAGGGGCCGCCGGGCAGCGGCGGCGCAAACCTCGGCTCGATGTCATCAGGGTACTACGCTCCTTCGAGCGGCGGTATCGGCGGCCCGGGCACGAATGGCAAAGGCGGCGGCGGCGGCGGGAGCGGCCACGGTGGGACCAACACCGGATTTCCGGGCTTTTGCAGCGGCGATACGAGCGGTGCTGGCGGCGCCGGCGGGTGCGGCGGCGTCGGAGGCACCCTGGGATTCGGTGGCGGCGGTGGTGGTGGCAGCTTTGGCGTGTTCGCGGCCGCAGGCAAGCTCGTCGTCACCAACAACACCATCAACACCACCAACGGCGGCAAGGGTGGCAAGGGCGGCAATGGTGGCAATGGCCAGGTCGGCGGCAACCCCGGCGTCGGAGGCACCGCAGCGGACGACGGCGCCCACGGCGGCAACGGCGGCACGGGCGGCGACGGCGGCGCGGGCGGCCCCGGCGGCGGCGGCGGCGGAGGGCCGAGCGCTTGCCTCGCGCGCAGCGGCGGCGTCACCTTCACCTTCAGCATGAACAGCTGCACCACCGGTACGCCCGGATTCGGCGGCGCCGCGGGCACCAACAACATGGGTGGACTCGCGAGCCCCGGCAGCAACGGCACTGCGGCCGCGAACCTCCAGGTTAACTGAAGCGTGGGGGCGCCGTCGCTCTCCATGGGCGGCCCCCGTCGATGGCTCGCCTGGTGAGGAACGAGACCGAACAGGAACCAGCTATCGCCACGTTCGGTCTCTTCAACAAGCAACGTCAGTCAATCAATCACGGGTTGAGCCTGGCTACCACTACATCGAGGCTCCCCTTCGCCTTCAGCGGTGCTCCGGGGCCAATCGCGAGGCTACCGTCGTTGACCCCTGCGAGCACCACCGCCCCCGTCTTGGCATCAGCGCCGACGGCGGCGACGAACTGCGCCGGCGAGCTGTCTCCGAACGACTTGTTCCAGAGGTGAGTGCCGTCGGTGGTCAGCTTACCGATGAACCAATCCGAATCGCCCGCACTCGTCAGCGCGGCGGTACCGATCTGCATCGTGCCCAGGAAGCCTCCGGCGAAAAGCACGTTGTCCTTCGAGTCCACGCCGAGCGTCAGCGTGGCGTCGTCAGTGAGCTGATTCGGCGCTTGCTGCGGGGTGGCGTCGCCGTACTGCTTCATCCAGGCGTGCTTTCCCTGCGAGGTGAGCTTCGCGAGATAGAGATCGACGTCCGCGGGCCCAGTGGTCGTCTTCGTCGTTGTGATGTCGACCGCATCGAAGTGCGTCGTGCCAGCGAAGGCGCCCGCTGCGTAGATACTTCCCATGCTGTCGACAGCGAGCGACGAGACGATGTCGTCGTTGACACCGTGAAACGAGGTGTGCCAGATCGGATCACCTTTGGAACTCGTCTGCGCGACGAAGACGTCCATCCCGCCTTCCGGCATCAGCCCCTGGAATCCCCCGTCGAGCTCGATGGTCGTGTTGAATTCGCCGGCGATGACGATGTTACCGGTCCCGTCCACGGCGACGGCCGTCGCCGACTGGTTACCCACCTGACCGCTCGGATCGTCGCCATAGCTGTGACTCCACACCACCGAACCGTCGGTGTGGGCGAGCTTGGCGACAAAGGCGTTGTAGCCCACTGGGGACGGATAGGTGGTGGCGCCGAGGACCAGACTCCCGTTGCCGTACTGTCCGACGACGATCGGATCGCCGTCGGGACCCACCGCCAGATCCGCCACGAAAGACTGCGAATCGAGCCCGAAGGTGTCACCCCAGATTACTTTGCCGTCCTTATCGAAGGACGCGACGAAGAAATCTCGGCCGTCGGAGCCGGTCGCGGTGATCACCTTTCCGTCAAGGGTAATCGCCTCTTTGTAGAACGCCGAGAGAAAAATTTGGCCCGTAGACGAGACGGCCAATCTGGCTCCAAGAGCGGCGTCCCCCTGCGGCTCGAATCGTTCGCTCCAGATATGGCTCCCGTCCGCGCCGAGCTCCGCGAGGAAGAGATTGGAATGCCCCGGCGTGCAGACAAGGAGTGTGGCTGCCGTCGGCCCGAAGTTGATGCTGCTCGTGAAGACGCCGGCCACGAGGATATTCCCATTCGCGAGGACGACCAGATCCTCGACGTCCGCAAAGTTCTTGTCGGGGGAGCTGGCCTCGCCGAACTCCTTGCTCCAGATCGCCTCGCTGCACGCCACCCCGTCGCAGTCCTCGTCCTCGGGCTTCGAGCAATCCTCGGCGCTCGGCCCGACCTGCCCCTCGCACGCGCCGAACACGCCACCCTTGCAGCTCTTCGTCCCGCCCTTGCAGACTCCTTTACCCAGCGTCGCCGCGTCGAACTCATAGCAGCTCTGCGTCTCCGCACCGGTACACTCGCCGCCGCCCGTCACCGTGCTCGTCTCGTCCGTGCCGGTGCTCGTCCCCGTGCCCGAGCCGCCGGATCCCTCGGTGAACTGGTCCAGCCCCAGAAGCGCCGCGCACCCCGACATCACCAGCACAGCCAGCACGAACGCCATCCATATCACCTTCGACTTCATCCACCCAGCGTACCCGAACAACCCCCCGGTGGAACACATTGTAGACACCCAGCCGCGCGCGGCGCAGGAAGCTCCCGAGGAGCAGCAGCACCGCGAGATCACGGCCGAGGAAGACGGTGACGGCGGACCCACGATCCGGGTCGACCTGGCGAGCACTCCCCGATTCCGCGATCTTGGCCGATCATGGCCCAATTTCGGCCGATCATTGCCCGAATGGTCGCCGATCATTGCCCGATTTTGGCCGATCATCCTCCGATTTTGGCCGATGCTTGCTGACGACGTGGCCGATCATCGCCCGATTTTGGCCGATGCTTCCCGGCGACGCGGCCGATCATTGTCCGATTTTGGCCAATGCGTCCCCGATATCGGGCGATACTCGCCCCCGCTGTTGATCCGGCATCAATCCCCACCCGTATCGGTGGACTCGCCGCATGTGGTCCAGATCGCCGACGGGCACCTGGGGCTTCGGTAACCCGCGTCGCGACCGGAGCACTCATGTCTTCGAACATCGGCAAGAAGAACATCGCGCACAAGGGGAGCGGGCACGGCGTCGTCGGCCCGCCGGCGATGAGCCTCGTCGCGCCTCCTCCGCCGCCGGTACCGACGCCGTTCGTTTATTCGGCTCAGGCCTCCAACGCGAGCAAGACCAGGAAGAAGTACCTCATCGCAGGCAACGAAGTCCTGGTCAAGGGATCGACGATGTCGCTCGATCCGCCGGCGAATCAGCCCGCGCAAGCCGGCGGCGGCGACGTGGTGACCCACGCGACGAAGAACATCGCTGTCATGACCATGGGCTCCGGCTCGCTCACCGTGGCGGGCAAGGATGTCTGTGTCACCGGCGACATGGCCGCGCTCAACGTGATCACCGCCGAGTCGAGCGTCGCCCAGGTCCAGATGCCTTTGCTCGAAGCCGGGGACTTCGAGGCCGCGAAGAAGGCCGCGGCGGCGGCGGCGGCGGAGCTCGTCAAGAAGTGGCGCGCGTACCCTCCCTCGAAGGCAAATCAGTGCGTCGGAGGGCACCCGGTCGATCTGGGAACGGGGTATGTCGTCGATGACGCGGTCGACTTGCGATTGCCCGGCTTCATCCCGCTCACGTGGTCACGCTCGTACTCCTCGTGCAATCCCGCGCATCGTGGGGCGCTGGGCAAAGGGGGCTGGACCCACAGCTTCGAGCAGTGGATAGAGGAGACGGAGGGTGGTTTTCGCTTTCATGATGAAGAGGGGCTGCCGGTCGATTTTGCCCCGCTCGGCGAGGATGGGCTCAGCTTTCATCGAGGTCGGCGGCTGGAGCTCCGGCGGCGCGGGCAATCGTTCGAGATCCGCAACCTCGCCGATCGACTGACGCGGACATTTGCGCCGCTCGCTACCGGGCGTCGGGCGCTGTCCTCGATCGCGGATCCCCGCCTTCACGCGATCCGGCTGGAGTATGACGGCGATACGCTGATCCGGATTGTCGACAGCGTGAAGCGCGAAATTCGTTTGCAGAGCGACGCCAAGGGTCGAGTCACGCGTGTTGAAGCATGGGCGAGCGAGCCCGGGAGTGACCAGGCGCCGAGCCTCCAAACGTGGTTCGACTACGGCTATCATCCGGAGGGCGAGCTCGCGTCGCACACCAACGCGCTCGGCCACGCGGAGGGGTGGGAGTACGACGGGCTCCACCGGATGAACAAGGCCACTCTCCGGAACGGCGTCTCGTTCTACTACGAGTACCACCCGGAGATCGGGTACTGCGTACGCACCTGGGGCGACGACGGGCTCCACGACCTGCGGATCGAGATCGACTTCGAGAAAGGGGAAACCTGCACGTACGGCACGAACCGGGCGCGGCGGTACCTCTGGAAGAACGGGCTCGTCTACCGCGAAGAGACGTTTGGCAAGGACTGGGCAACAGAGCGAGCTTACGACGACGACGAGCTGCTCGTCGCCCTGAAGAACGGGGTTGGCGAGGGACCGAGCTACGAGTACGACGCTCGGGGGAATCTCACGAAGGAGACGGACGCCGCGGGGAACGTGTCTGTCTGGAATTTCCAGGAGGATCTTCCCACGGACCATGTCGGCCCAACAGGGCTGCAGACCAGGTATGGCCACGACGCCCATGGCGCGCTCGTCGACATCACGTTTCCCACCGGTGTCTCGTATCGATTCGATCTGGACCGGGAAGGACGCCTCAGCGCGGCTCATGGGAACGAAGGAATTCTCGCGCAGCTCGGCTACGACGAGCAGAGCAATGTTTCCACGGAGACGTCGGGGCGCGGCGCGACAACGCAGTATCGTCACGACGCGCTCGGCCGCCCGCTGCACCGTAGAGACGCGATTGGTCGCACGAGCGAGGTTCAGTACGATCGTCTGGGGCGCGTCCTCGAAGCCCGAAGTCCGGATGGAACCCAGGTCCGCGCTGAGTACGATCGCCTTGGAAACCTGGCCTCAGCGATCGACGCGCTCGGTCAGGTCACCCGGCTGGAACATGCTGGCACCGGGCACCTCGCCCGCCTCATTCGAGCCGACGGCCAGATCTATCGATTCAAGTACGACTCGGACGAGCGACTGATTCAAATCCTGAATCCACGCCTCGAAAAATACGAGTTTGAGTACGACCGAGCGGACCAGATCGTCGCGGAACGAACCTTCGACGAGCGACTGATCACGTACCGTTACAACCGAGCGGGCCGGGTGGTCCGGATCGATCATCCCGAGAAAGAGTGGCGCGAGCTCGCCCACGACAAGCTCGGGAACGTGACCGAAGACCGGGGGGACGACGTCCAGATCCTCTTCCAGCGTGATCCGCTCGGACGCATCGAGAAGGCCATTTGCCAGGACGTAACGGGCAAGGTCGTCACGGAATTCGAGCGCGATCCCTTCGGGCGGCTCACGGCCGACATCCAGAACGGGCGCGCTGTTCGGTATGAGTACGACGTGGAGGGGCGACGGGCGGCCCGCATTCTCCCGGACGGCGAGCGGACAGCGTATCACTACGATGCTCAAAGCGCCTTCGTTGGGGTGACCCACGGAGGGCGACGGATCGCGATCGAGCGCGACGCGCTGGGCCGCGAGCACACGCGGCAAGGTCCAGGCTTTCGGCTCGATACCGAGTATGACAGCATGGACCGCCTGCAATCGCAGAAGGTGACCGCCCCCGAGGCCGGAGCGGGCGTGCCGAGAGTCCTCGCGGAGCGGCGCTACGCCCACGATATCAAGGGGCGCGTCACGTCGATTGACAGCCTTCGCGGCGGGATGACGGTCTATCGGTACGACCAGATCGACCAGTTGATCGAGGCCAGCCGCGGCGCGCTGCGCGAGATCTTCGAGTATGATCCGACCGGCTCGCTCGTGAACATACTCGGCGAGCTCGGCGACGTAGGCAAGAAAGCTGTCTGGTCGCTGGCCGCTGGCAATCAACTCAAAGCTTCGGGACGCGCGAGGTATTTGAACGACCACCGCGGTCGGCGGATCCAGCGCGTGGAGCGACCTGACGGGAAGGCTCTCCGCGCGAATCCGCCTCTCGGCGACGAGCGGACGACGACGTACGGGTGGGATAGCAAAGATCGCTTGCGCGAGGTGGTGACGCCGGAGGGGCTCCGAGTGCGGTTCACCTACGACGCGTTCGGGCGGCGCGTCCGGAAAGACGTGCTCCCGACGACGGGAGATCTGTCAGCGATCTTCGCGGAGCATACCTCGGGTGCAGCGCCGACGGAGCGGCGGAGCGTTCAATTTCTATGGGACGGCGACGTCCTGTGCGAAGAGCAGGACTCGTCGAAGGAGGATAGCTGTCGGAAGCGCGTTCATATTCACCTGCCCGGCAGCTTCGTGCCGCTGGCGCAGGTGGAGCGCGGGGAGATTTTCGGCGTGGTCAATGACCACCTTGGAATGCCGAAGGAGCTTCTGGACGGGTCGGGGCGTGTGGCTTGGCGGGCGACGCACGGTGCATGGGGCGGGTTGCTCGGTGTCGCGCGGGACGCGGGCGCGCCGGAGGTGGAGTCGCCATTTCGACTGCTCGGGCAGTATGCGGACGAGGAGACCGGGCTCTGCCTCACGCGGTTCCGGTACTTCGAGGCCGCGACGGGGCGGTGGCTGAGCCCCGATCCTCTGGGGATTTTCGGCGGGAGAAATCTGGCCGGGTTTGATGGGTCCCCCAGTCTGGTCGCCGATCCATTCGGATTAGCTTGTGTGGCGCTGGGGAAAGACATTCCGGGCGGAGGAATGAAAGCGCTTTCCGACCAGACGGGAGCGGCTTATTGGCGCCAGTGGAACGCGAGAGGCATCACCCGAAGAACCGTGGACAAGCACTTCGGCAGAGCATTCAACCAAGCAGTAGAGCGTGCCGACAAAATTCATTTTTCACTTGATGGAATAGGCGACGTTCATGAAGCGATTCAGCTGGGGAGAGCAGGCTTCGTGGTAGGCGATAGTTCCGGGTATCGTCCCGGCAATATGACGAACGCCGAGTTGCATCTCGTGACCTCGAACCCGGCGCTTCTGGCAAAGACGACGTTCTATCGAAGGAATGAAACGACTGGGCAGCAGGAAGTTGTGCCCACTTCTGACCTGGGGCTATAGAAGATGACTACCGGTACACCGATACAGCAGAAGCAGATGAAAAGCCTGATGACGTTCTTTGATCGATGGCGCGGGCGGGAAGGCGAGCTCTTCGGACTGTCGACGTCGATCAAAACGCTGACGCTGTTGTTCCGAGGGGACGCTCCCCAGTCCAATTTGGTCCTCGCGTGCATTTACCCGTTTCGAATCGAGGCCAATTCACGCTGGAAAGAATCGAATATGACCGTCGAGCTGATCGACCTTCCGGGCGAAGGCGTCTGCTTTCGGTTGATCGACGTCGATGCGGGGCTTTGTGTCGTGTGTGATCGTGTTGAAGCCTTCGAGAACAGGAAGTTATGGTAGTCTGGTAGACAGCGGATCCGCTCGACGTAACACCCGACTTCAGCCTGTTGATTTTCGAAGGCGCGCCGCTCCTCCGGAGTGACCGCTCAGGGCTCTGCGCGAATGACGGGTGCGTGGACCTCATCGGGAATTGGCGGGCGCACGAGCTGTGTTTCAAAACGTATTACCGAGCCGACGACCGGAGTGCGGATCCGTTCCAAGCTGCGATGGCCGAGGCGAAATCCACCACGGGAGGATAGCTGGATGCAACGCGACGAAGCGATTTCATTGCTGGTACGAAGCGAGCTGCTCGAGTTGACGGTACACGAGCGAAGGGCGCTCATCGAGACGGCGGTCGGGGAGGGCTTGCTCGAAGAGCAGCCCTCGCTGGCAGAGCTGACCGACAATCCAATGAACGAGGGCTTCGAGGAGGTAATTTCTGGTGCTTTGCGCACGAGATATGTTGGAACAAAGAACGATTTTATCGCCGAGCAACTTCATCGACGCAACCTTGGAGACTCGAGCGTGATCGGCGAGCCGGAGTTACTTGCGGCGTGTCCGTGCTGTCGATTTCGAGCTCTTTTGCTTCGCGGGCAGTACGACATTTGCCCTGTGTGTGGCTGGGAAGATACTGGTGTTGATGATCTTCTGGTCTATAGCGGCCCGAACCACGCGACTCTCGCAGAGGCACAGGAAAATTTTGCCATGACGGAGGCGGAGGGGGCAACCGATGATGCGGCGCGAAAGTATGCAAGGCTCTCCTGACGTCAAACGCCTCTGGACCTCGTCGCACTCCCTCCAGGAGAAAGCCCCGTGATTGCAAGTCTCAGAAAGACACGGTTTCTCCGGCCCCTTGCGACCCTGGCGCCCTGTCGGTCAAATTCTCCTCCGCTCCGCAACAGCAGGATGGAGATCGAGATCTCGGAGCGAGAGCTGACGCCGTGACGCGCGCCATCACCCTCCCCTCTGGCATTCAAAGAGGGCCTCCAACCGGGAATATGTCTCTCGGTCATGGAAATGCTTGGAGCTACGTGGCCAGATGGGATCTGCATCCCTATGTGCACCAGCGAGCCGTTACATCCGATCATGTCGTCGCGTCGATATTCACCAGGGTGCCAGCTCCACGCCGACGGTGAAGCGATATTGCTGGTACACGAACGGCGTGGCGGCGAGCTGCGGGGCGGCCACCGCGATGTTGATGGGATCGACGACGATGTACACGGCGCGCGAGATCTTCCACTCCACGCCGAGCGGGCTGATGCCGAGGAAGACGCCGGTGCTGCCGCGCGGGGCGCCGTAGAGGTCCATCAGGAGGACCGAGGTCCCGAGGTGGGCCGAGGTGCGGAGATTCACCGATTCGAACCGCATCGGGTAGCGGCGGATCAGCGTCGCATAGCCGTTGAACGACCCCATGCGAAAGGACTTCGACTGGATGCCGAAATAAGGGTTGAACTCGGCGTCGAGGCCGATGACCCAGGACTCGTTGAGCTGCCAGCGGACGGCGATATCCCCGGCGATGGCCGGTTTGTCGATCGCGCCGGAGGCCGCGAAGAACAGGCTGAAGCGGGATCGATCGCGCTCGACGCGCTCCTTCGTCGCCTCGTCCTTCGTCACGAGGCGAGCGACGACACGCGGCGGCTCGCCGACCTTCGGCGCCGGCGCGACGGGCGCGTCCACCTTGGCGTTGGCCTTCACCTCGGCCGGCGTGAGCGTGGTCGGCGCCGCTGCGGGCGCGCTCGCCGGGGGAGCTGCGGTATCGGCGGGCGTCGCGTGCGCGGCCGAGGGGGCCAGCGCCGCCGCGGCGGCCAAGGCCAGCGCCGACGCCAGCGCGCGACCTCGACGAGAGCGCCTGTTCGCCGCGCGACGGAGAGCGACCAGCATCAGCGCGACGAGGCCGAGGCCGAGCGGGGCCGCGCCGCCGCTCGAGCCGGCGACGACACAGCCGCAACCCGCCGCAGGCAAGCCGATCTCGGGGGCGTTGCACCAGCCGTTGACGAAGGTGCAGCCCGGCTCGAAGCTCAGGTATTTGTTCAGCACCTCGTCGACAGCACGCTCTTTATCGCCCCGATCGCGCGTGGGATCGAGCGCGGCTTGCAGCATCTCCGTGGAGGCCGCGATGGCGAGGTGGCGGTTGCGCGTGCGGATCTCGTCGGGATCGTCGCAGCGATCGAGCTGCGCCTCGTGGGCTGGGCCGTCTCGCCCCTCGTTGAGGGTGGCGTTGGCGAGATCGATGTAGTTCAGCGCCGCGGTCACCCGCATCCCGTCGCTGGTGCGGAGGGAGTGCGAAAAGCCATCCTCCAGGGCGTGGAGCGCCTGACCCATCCTCAGGTAGAACACCGGCAAAGAGGCGCTCACCAGCCCACGGACCGAGAGCACGAGCGGGAGCGCCACGCGCTGCTTCGGATCCGGCGCGCCGGCCGCGTCGAGGCCGTCCATCGCGCGGAGCACCCGATCGCGGATGTACTCCTTGCAATCGAGCAGCGACGACACCGTCCCTCCGGGCTCGTCCTCGGCCGCGCTCCGGAGACAGTGCTCGTGCTGGGCGAGCGGGTTGCCCTGGATCTGGGAGATCTCGTCGATCGAGATCACCCCGTAGCCCTTGATGTCGTTGTCGCGCGCGCCGATGAGGAGCGTGACCGAGCCGAAATCACGGAGATCGTCGTCGACCGTGAACGGGAGATCGTTGATGAGGGCCAGCTCGTTATCGTCGGGCGCGATCGGAGGCGCATTGGGCACGAGCACCCGGACGGCGCGGAGCGCATCGGCGGTGATCGCCTCATGGCATCCCTTCGTGATCGAAGTCTCGATCGAGAACGCGGAGGCGCGATCCGAGATGCAGAGGAGCGCTGCGCCGACCGAGGCCGACAGGAGGAGCGCGCGAACGCTGGCCCACGCGGCGCCGATCCGAGGCGTCGTGATCGATGAAAATTTCATGTTGCGAGATCACCTTCGCCGCCCGTCGCGACAGGGGCATGGAGCGCCAGAAGCATGTCGCTTGCAACGCAAGCTCGATCCTCGAATGGCAAGATGGCCTGGCCACTGCGCTGGTCCTGAGGGGATGAAAGCACGCGCCGTGCCGGTGCGAGCAACGGCGAGATACAGGCTTTGTTGTAATGGTGGGCGCCGGCCATGTGAGGCGGTCTGGCGTGCTGGGGCGTGAATGTTGTAGCCGTCCCCCGAGCTCCAGGGATAGCCGGAGCCCGGGGGTGGGCGCTCGAACGCTCAGTTGATGGAGAGCGCGGTGTTGTTGCGACATCAGGCCCGATTCAAGGACATGTCGCGTCATTCCACCAGGGGTTCTGGCTTTGAATGAGATCGCACACCGATTGACATGTCATGTTGCTGCAGGCGCGCGCCGAGGCGCCGCCGAGAGGGCAGGAAACAGGCATGCTCCAGCAGGTCCCGGGCGCGCCCGGGTCGCACTGGGCCGCGAGGCGATTGCACTTCATCGTGCCCGGGCAAAGCGTGCTCTCGTCACAGAAGACGGCCGTGGCGCCCGGACACGCCCCTTGCGAAGCGATGGAGATGCCATGAAACGCGGCATAGTCACTGTTCCAGTAGGTGACGTTGTCGCAGCCGCACACCGGCGCTGCGGTGGGGCTCAACCCGAGCTGCGATTTCGGCTGGAGTGCGCAGGTGCCCATCCCCCCACCGCAGCCGGGCTTGTCGCAGAACAGCGCCGAGTTAGGGGGCGGCATCGCGCAGTCGGCGCCGGTGCTGCACGGATCGCCGAGGCCGCCCGCGCTCCCGCTGCCGGTGCTCGCGCTGGTGCTGGCGCCGCTGCTCGACGCGCTCGCGCTGCTGCTCGACGCGCTCGCGCTGCTGCTCGACGCGCTCGCGCTGCTGCTCGACGCGCTGGCTCCGCCGCCGGTTCCTGCGGCGCTGCTGCTGCTCGCCGCCGCGCCGCCGGTCCCGGACGCGGAGGCCGACGATGACGCCTCCCCGCCGCTCCCCGACGACGTCGCCGTACCGCTCGTCGAAGGACCCCTATCGCCGCACCCGACGGCGATCGCCGCGCTCCCGGTGAGCACGGAGACGAGGGCGACACACGACGCGAGGACGGGAAAATGGCGCATGGTCGCGATCGTACCATCGTCGCCGGAACCCCTGCGAGAACGTGAGATTTTCGTCGTTGATGAGGCTAGGATGCCGCCCCATGACGGACGACATCACCGAGCTCACGGCGAGGCACACGTACGGCACCTGGCGCGCCCAGCGCGGGTGGAAGCCCATCAACGTCACCAGGGCCGAGGGCGTCTACTTCTGGGACGCGGCGGGCAAGCGCTACCTCGACTTCTCTTCGCAGCTCGTCTGCTCGAACCTGGGCCACCAGAACCAGGCGATCATCGACGCCATCTGCGAGCAGGCGAAGAAGCTGGCGTTCATCAGCCCCTCGCACACCTGCGAGATCCGCGCGCAGGTCGCCCAGAAGCTCCTCGAGGTCATGCCCAAGGGGCTCGACAAGTTCTTCTTCGCGACCTCGGGTACCGAGGCCAACGAGGCCGCGTTCAAGATCGCCCGCGCCTTCACCGGCAAGCACAAGATCATCGCGCGCTACACCTCGTACCACGGCTCCACCGCCGGCTCGATCGCCGCGACGGGCGATCTCCGCCGCTGGTCGATCGAGCCCACCGGGAAGATCCCGGGCGTGATCTTCGGGCCCGAGGTCAACTGCTACCGCTGCCCGCTCGGCAAGACGTACCCGGACTGCGGCGTGGCCTGCGCCGACTACCTCTCGTACATGATCGATCACGAAGAGAACGTGGCGGCGATCATGGTCGAGCCGATCGTGGGCACCAACGGCGTCCTCGTGCCGCCGGCAGAGTACCTGCCGCGCCTCGCCGAGCAGGCCAAGAAGCGGGGCGTGCTGCTCATCGCCGACGAGGTGATGACGGGCTGGGGCCGCACTGGCAAGTGGTTTGCGGTCGAGCACTGGGGCGTGACGCCCGATATCCTCACCACGGCCAAGGGCATCACCAACGCCATGATGCCTCTCGGCGTCTGCGCCACCAGCCGCGAAATCGCCGATTTCTTCGAGGACAACTACTTCCCTCACGGCCACACCTACGAGGCCCACCCGATGACGCTGGCCCCCGCGCTCGCCGCCATCGACGAGTACCGCCGGATGGACCTCATCAATCGTTCGGCGCAGATGGGCGAGCTCCTCGGCCAGAAGCTCCGCGCCCTCATGGCCAAGCACCCGAGCATCGGCGACGTCCGCGGCCTGGGCCTGTTCTGGGCCGTGGATCTCGTGAAGAACCGCGCCACCAAGGAGCCTTTGAACACCCCGCAGGAGAAGGCCGCTCGCAAGCCCCTCGTCGTCGACGCCGTCGCCGGAGAGATGCTGAAGCGCGGAGTCACCGTGCTCTCGTGGGTCAGCCACCTGGTGATCGCGCCCCCGCTGATCATCACCGAAGAGCAGCTCGACGAGGGGGTGGCCGCGCTCGACGCCGCGTTGACGATCGCTGACGAGAAGTGCGTCTAAAAAGTCTGGAACGACAGCTGGTTTGAGACACGCGGAAAGAAATAGAGATTAACCGGTAGAGTAGCGGGGGTCGCAAGGCTCAGAGGAAAACTGTTTCACCCTCTGGCCCTTGCGACCCTTGGTCCCTTGCGGTTTTTCCCGGGTCTTCAATCCGATCTCAGTCTGCGCTCGGGGTGGCGACGGGCTTCTTCGTCAGCCACTTGCGCAGGGCGCCGAAGATCATCGGGGCGACCGAGATGAACACGATGAGCCACACGACGTGCTCGATGTCCTTCGCCGGCAGGATCTTGCCGAGGAAATAGCCGAGGAAGGTCATCGAGAAGACCCACGACACGGCGCCGATGACGTTGAACGTCAGGAATTTCCGGTAGCTCATCCGGCCGACGCCCGCGACGATGGGAGCGAAGGTGCGCGCAAAGGGCATGAAGCGCGCGAGGATGATCGTCTTGCCGCCGTGCTTCTCGTAGAACGCCTGCGTCGCGTCGAGGTGGTCTTTGCGGAAGAAGAAGGACTGCTTCCGGGTGAAGATCCTCGGCCCGGCCCGGTAGCCGATGGAGAAGCCGACCGCGTCGCCGAGGATCGCCATGGCCATCAGCGTGACGTTCATCACCAGCAGGTTCATGAACGGCTCGAGGCCGAACGGGTTCATGAGGTTGGCCTGAACGAACACGCCCGCCGTGACGAGGAGCGAGTCGCCGGGCAAGAAGAAGCCGATGAGGAGCCCCGTCTCGGCGAAGATGATCAGCATCAGGGCGGGGTAGCCGCCCCATTTCAGCAGCTCGTCCGCGTGAAGAACGAGCTGGAAAAAGTCCCGAATTTTGTCCACGCGACGCAACTAGCGCAGGTCGCGCGCCGTGTCGATTCTTCGGCGACGGCGCGCGTCGGGCCGCCGCCCGCGGGCCCACGCCGACCGACGAAATTTGTGCGGATGGGCCTGGTCGATCGGCGAGCCCGCGAGCCCAGCTCGCGGTCACCTTCCAGCGCTGAGCAGGTCGCCCTGCGTCGCCTTGCCGCTCCAGCGGGCCAGATAGCTCTTGAGCTTGAGCTTCTTTGCGGTGTTGTCGGAGCTCATGTACCGGATGGTCCCGTAAATGGGGCGCTCGGGGCCCCAGGCTCGGTCGTAGCGGCCAACCACCCAGAAAATCCCCGAGTACGAGTTGGGATCGCGCCCGTCGAGAGCGTACTTGTCGTTGAGGAAAATCAGCCGATCCACGGCCTCGCGCGGGGTCTTCGACCATTCGAGGACCTTCTTGCCCCAGAGCATGCGCAGGTAGTTGTGCATTCGCCCCTCGGCGACGAGCTGGCGTTGCGCCGCGTTCCAGATCGGATCGTGGGTCTTCGCGGCTTCGAGCTGCTCCAGAGAATAGAGGACGGGGCGGGTGTCGCCCTCGTGCTTGGCCAGCGTCTTCAGGGCCCAGTCGGGGAGCGAGTCGTAGCTCATGTAGTCTTCCCGGTGCGAGCACATCACCAGGCCGAGCTCGCGCCAGGTGATCAGCTCGTCGAGGAACGACTCGGCCTCTCTGCTCGCGCCCCACCAGCCCTCGCGCTGGCCGTTGACGACGCCGGAGATCTTCTCCGGGCGCCAGCCTTCGCGCTTCATCAGGGCCGTGAAGACCTCGTGCGCCGAGGTGTGGCCGAAGTGGAGATACGGAGAGAGGCCGCTCGCTGCGTCGGCGTCGGGATCGTTGCGCTCGGTGGCGTAGAGCGGCAACCCCGTCTTCAGGAACTCGCGCAAACGCTGCTCGCCGGCCGCGGCGCCGCCGTGGATGGGTGATTCCGGGACAGCGTGATCGAGGGGCAAGGCCGCGAGAGCCGCCCTGTCGCCCGCGAGGAGCGCCGCCGACGCGCGGGGCCAGCGCGCGGCGATCCCGGGCGGGAGCGCGGCGAGCGGCGGAAGGTCGAGCCCCTTCAGTGGATCGGGCCGAGGGCGGTGGGCAATATGCTCCTTCAGGTTCTTTTGCAGGAAGAAGCGAAACGAGTACGCCGTGGTGTACGGGCGATCGGCGGCGCGCATCGGGAGCAGGCCAATCGAGTCGACGATCTCCAGCAGCACCGGGAGCTGCGCGGCGGCGGCCTTGACCATCCGCGGGAGGAAGAACGCCGGGTAATCGTCGGTTACCACCACCGCGGCTCGGGCAGCGAGGGCGGCGAGGAGGCCTTTGCCGGCGCCCGCGCTCGGCTCGACGTAGGGGTGATAGAGGATGCCTGTCCCGTCGAAGCGAGCGGCGTTGTCGGCCATGCCCTGCACCACGAAGCGATGAAGGCGATCGCTCGCGAAGCGGTAGCCGGCGCGGAGCGGCTCCAGGACCAGGAGCGGCTTGTGGAGCACGCGGGCGTGCTCCACCGCGCGATCGAGCGCGAAATTGTGCCGCGTGCGCCGCGACGCGATCATCCAGTAGAGAACGAAATCGCCCGCTCGATCGATCGAGCGGGCGTTGCCGGTGCGGACGCGGATCGCGGGGACGGAGCTCACGCGGGCGACTGTAGGCCGCCCGCGCGAGGGAGAAAGCTCAGACGACGAAATCGAGCATTTGCAGGCGGGTCAAATACTCTTGCAGCACCGACGCGTAGTCGGCGATGAGCAGGTCGAGCTTGATGTGCAGGCCGCTCTCGGTGGCCGACTCGATCACGCCGCTGACCGGGACCTCGGCCTGGGGGAGGATGAGCACGCCGCTCCAGTGCGCGCCCTTGAGCGGCGCCGGCCGCGAGAGCTTGTCGAGGTGGAGGATGCCGTCGTTCATCTCGAGGACGGGGACCACCGCGCCGCCGTCGAGGCGGACCGAGGCCTTGAGCGTGTGCGCCGGCTCGACCAGGTAGTGGGCGCGGCGGTTGTGCTCGATCAGGTCTTCGAGCGTCTCGCAAATCGACTTGCTCACCGGGGTCTCCTCGGCCTCGAGGAGCTGCTCGACCAGGCGCTTCATGGCCTTCTGGGTGCGGATGAGGTTGGTCCGCATCGCGTCGACGCGGCGTGTGTCACGTCGTACCTTGTCGGCAACGACGTTGACGAGGTTGTGGTAAAACGGGAACGCCACGTCGCCGTGCTTCTCGAAGAAGGCGCGCAGGGCCTCGACGCGGATCCGGTAGACCTCGGAGGGCTGCGTCGTCACGGCGGTGGTGCTGCGCGTGAGGCCGGTGACGGCGCCGAGCTCGCCGATGGGGGCGAGCGGGGTGAGGCGGAAGCGGGTGTCCGCGCCCTCGCGCAGCGCGACCTCGCCGCTCACGAGCAGGAGGAAATGCTCCGGCGCGCTGCCGGCCTCGAAGAGCACCTGATCGGCGCCGAGGGTCAGCCGCTCGAAGGCCGCCATCAGCTCGTCGAGGTGGGCCTCGGTGATGTTCTGGAAGAGCGGGATCGCGTGGAGATCGGACGAGCTGACCTGCATGGGGGTGCCTCCTGTGCGGCTGCGGGCTTCGCGCGCCTGGGGGGCCGCATAGAACTCGCGGCGCCGTGCCCGGTCAAGACCGACGAGCAGGGCCGGGCCTATCTGTGTCACCGCGGTTGCGGTCGGGCGGTCGCCGCGCGATCCTGCGCGCGCTGCTCGAACGCGCATGCCCATCCCCACGCCGCCGCAGATCCTTTCCTACCGCCACCTGCTCTCGGGCGCCGTCGACGACTTCCTCGCCGAGGCGGGGATGAGCGATCCCGACACGACCGAGGCCCTCGCCGAGGTGCTGGTTACGCTCTCGCGCTACCGCGAAGAGGGCGTGCCGCTCTTCCCCGCGGTGTACATCGGCGACGATCTCGACGAGCTGCTCGGCGTGCTCCACGGGCGCGATCCGATCCAGATCGGGCAAGGCCCGCCCACGCCGGAGACCATGCGCCGCGCCCTCAAGCAGTGCGCTCCGCTCGGTCGGCGCGGCTGGTCGATCTTCATCGTGAGGGGGCCGGGCGAGCTGCGGTACGGCGTGTTTCACGGCTCGAGCTTCATCCTCCACGAGACGCCGATGGAGTGGCTGCGGGCCTGCAACGTCCGGGGTCGCCGCGCCATCGGCGTGGTCCAGCTCGCGGAGAACGTCCTCGAGCTCCGGAGCAGCGGCGGCGTCGCGCGCTACGTGTACCTCTCGGGCGCGCGCGTCGACATGCCGCCTCCGCCGACGACGCTCGGCGAGCTGGTCCGCACCCTCACGCGCGACGTCGAGCCCGACGTGCTGATCGACGCGCGGACCTTCTATCGTCGGGTGTTCGTGACGGCGCTGCGCGAGTCGCACGGGATGCTGGTGGCGGTGCTCCCGGCCGAGCCGCGCAGCACCACGGGCCGCCTCTTCGCCGACGGCCTCTTGCTCGAGAGCCCGATCGACGTCGTCGCGCAAATCCGCGCCTACCGCCGCGCGCCGTCGGAGCAGACCGGCAACGCGATCCAGGCCTACGCCGAGCTGCTCCAGGGGATGATGAGCGCCGACGGGATCACCGTGCTCCGCACCGACGCGACCATCGCCGGCTTCAACGTCTTCGTCCCCCATCGCGCCACCACGCGCCGGAGCGACCAGCCCGCCGGCGGCGCGCGGCGGCGCACGTTCGACGCCCTCACCGGCGAGGTCGGACACGAGCTCGCCGGCGCATTTTACCGCTCGCAAGACGGCTTCGCGGAGTGGCGCGGCGACAGCCTGGACGTCGCGCCCGCGCCCAGCGCGCCGGAGATCATCAACCCGCTCTGATCGCGATCCGCATCGGTCGTGAGGCTGTCGGGCGCGCTCCTGCTTGCAACTTCAAGCGGATCGGGGGACGCTCGGCGCGATGAGCAAAGCGTCTGCAAAGAGCGCCACAACGCCCACGGAAACGAGCCCTGACGGCGTCTCGTTCGAGGAGTCGACGCGCCGCCTCGCGCAGATCGTCTCCGAGCTCGAAGGCGGCGAGCTCCCGCTCGAGCGCTCGCTCTCGCTCTTCGAAGAGGGCGTGCGCCTGGCTCGCGCCGCGCAAGATCGCCTCGATAAAGCGGAGCGCCGCGTCGAGCAGCTCCTCGGCATCGACGATCAGGGTCGGCCCATCCTTCGCGATCTGGAGAGCTGAGCGATGCGCACCGCCGCCGCGTTGATCATCGGGAACGAGCTCCTCAGCGGCAAGATCGCCGAGGCGAACCTCGTCGTCCTCGCGCGCACGCTGCGCCCGATGGGCATCTTGCTCCGCCGCGTGGTGATGATCCTCGACGAGATCGACGTCATCGCCCACGAGGTGTCGGAGCTCTCGTCCACGCACGACGTGGTGTTCACCAGCGGCGGCGTCGGGCCGACCCACGACGATCTCACCATCCAGGGCGTGGCCCAGGCGTTCGGCGCCGGCGTGACCATCGCCAAGGAGCTCGACGATCTCCTGCGGGCTTATTACGCCGAGCGGATCACCGAAGGACACCTGCTGATGGCGCGCGTGCCCGAGGGCGCGCGCCTCGTCTCGAGCGGCACCGTGCAGTGGCCGACGGTGGTGATGAAGAACGTCTGGGTGCTCCCCGGTGTGCCGGAGATCTTCAAGCTGAAGATGCCTCTCGTGCGCGACGATCTCGGGAGCGACACGCCCTTCATTTCCATGGCGGTGTTCACCGATCTCGACGAAGGGCAGATCAAGGATCTCCTCGATCGTACGGTCACCGCGCACGCGAGCGTGGAGATCGGCTCGTACCCGAAGTGGAACGATCCCGAGTA
>JBDTXR010000013.1:0-46148 GCA_040006075.1 Byssovorax sp.
CGTACTGGATCCGCGCCGAGATCCGCGAGTACGTCGCGCGCGGCTACCGCATCGTTCGCCTCGGATCCTCGAAGAGCGAGCGGCGCGCGCTCCGCATCTACCGGAAGACGCACGAGCGCGATCCCTCGGCCCTGGCCGAGCTCAGCGGCCTCACCGAGCAGCGCGCGACCGAGCTGCTCCCGCTGCTGATGGCCCGCGACGTGAGCCTCGAGCGCAGCCCCAACGACGACGGCAGAGCGCCGGTCGATCGCCTCGCCGACGGCGCGCGATCGCCCGAGGAAGAGGCCTGCCGCAGCGATGAGCGCGACCACCTGCAGAGCGCGTTGAAGCAGGTCGTGTCCGAGCTCTCGCCGCGCGAGCGACGCATCGTGAAGCAGCGCTGGCTCACCGACGAACCGAAGACCCTGGAGCAGCTCGGCGTGGTCTTCGGCGTCAGCAAAGAGCGCGTCCGCCAGCTCGAAGAGCGCGCGAAGAAGCGAATGCGCGAGCGCCTGGAAGCGATCGTTGGTGAGCCCTTCGCGATCAGCGCCTGACGGCTTCTCTGCATCGGGATCCCGACGATCAGTCGGGTTCCCGACAGCCCTATAGCTCGATTACAAAACCTTCGCGGGCGGCCATGGTGTTGGGGAAGAGCTCGCGGGCGCGGCGCTCTTTCTCGCGGACCATGGCGTCGGTCTGCATTGGATCGTGGTGGTGGAGCACGAGCTGCTTCACGCCGGCGGCCTTCGCGAGCTCGCATCCGGCGGCGAACGTGGCGTGACCCCAGCCCGTCTTCGGGCCGCCTCCGACCTCGCCCGCGTACTCTTCCGGCGTGTAGGTCGCGTCGAAGATCAGCACGTCGGCGCCCATCGCCAGCTTCTTCAGCTTGGGATCGACGATGGCGTAGTGCTCGGAGTCGGTGATGTAAACGACGGACTTTCCCGCGTGATCGACGCGGTACGCGTAGACGCCGTTGGGGTGGTTGCCGCGCGCGTTGGTGATGGTCACGTCGTTCTTCGCGCCGACGGTGATGACCTCGCCCTCGTAGAGATCGCGGAACGTCATCGACGCGCCCATCTCGGTGAGGTGCACGGGGAAGCTCGGGTAGTCCATCTGGCCCGCGAGCGTCTCCTCGAGCGTGCGCGAGACGTTGATGCCGCCGTGCAGGTGGATCTTGTTGCCGCGCACGAAGGCGGGCGTGAAGAACGGGAAGCCCTGGATGTGATCCCAGTGCACGTGGCTGAAGAACATCCACGCCTCGAACGGCATCTGCTTCAGCATCTCCTGGCCGAGGAGACGCAGCCCGGTGCCGCCGTCGAGGATGACCAGCGTATCGCCCGCGCGGACTTCGTAGCAGCTCGTGTTGCCACCGAACTCCACGGTGTCTGGCCCGGGCGTGGGGATGCTGCCGCGAACTCCCCACATCTTGATCCGCATTCCGTCCTCGTCCTTCCCGCCGTGGATTGGAAACGTCCGGGATTTAGATGCCACGCTGTGTGGGCGCCCAGTCTACCCGGGAAGCGCGCGCTTCGTGAAAGTTTTGACGAACATCTTGCGGCGCGGGCCGGCGATCGCCGGTCGGTGAGGCTCTCGCCGCGCCCGGCTTGGGCTATGGTCGCGCCCATGGGTGAGCCCCACCGCGTCGATGCCCTCGTGCTGCTCGGGTGCCGGATCGGCCCCACGGGGCGGCCGATGCTGGCGGCGACGCGGCGCGCGCAGGCCGCGGCGCGCGCCTATCGCGACGGCGTGGCCCCGGTGATCGTGGTGAGCGGTGGACGACGCTGGGGACCGCACGCCGAGGCGACGGCGCTCGCCGCGGAGCTGGTGCTCGAGGGCGTCCCCGAGGCGGCGATCGTGGCCGAGCTCTGCTCGCTCTCGACGCACGAAAATGCCGTGTTTTCTGCGGCGATCTTGCGACGGCTCGGCGCGCGCACCGCGGCCGTCGTCACCTGCTGGTGGCACCTGCCGCGGGCGCTCGAGAACTTTCGCGCGGCCGGGGTCGAGGTGCTCGGGATCCCGACCGAGGTCCGGGATCTCGGGCTCTACGGGCGCGCCCACGTGACCGTGCACGAGATCATCTCGAGCCGCGTCGACGCCTGGGCCCGGGGGCGCGATGGCGCGCTCCGGGCGGCGGCCGAGCGGCTCGCTGGAGGACCATGAGATCGATCCGCAGCCTGTTTGTCGGTGTTTTCGCGCTCGGGATCGCCGCCTGCGGCAACGGGTCGGCGCCTGCCCCCAGCGCCTCGTCGGCCGCCGCGTCCGCGTCGGGGGCCGCGTCGACGGCCGCGCGTGAACGGCTGTTGCCCATCGTCAACGCCGAGCTCCGGCGCGCCGCGGACGAGATCACCACCGCCGATCAGCAGAGCCGCGACGTCGTCGTGCGGCGCGCCGCGGCCCGCGCGCTGGCGCGGATCGGCGGCGAGCCGGCGCACGCAGGCCTGGTCCGGGCCCTCGGCGACGAGGACGACGAGGTGATGACCTGGGCCGCGTACGGCCTTGGTTTCTCGTGCAAAGGGCACGAGAAAGACAGCGTCTCGGCGCTGGTGGCGAGGGCCTTGAGCCGCACCGCCGCCGCAGCGCAGGTGGATCCGGCGACGACCTCGGGCCTCGACGCCGACGCCGCGATCCGCCGCGCCATCGGTCGTTGCGGCGCCGAGGCGTCGGAGCCCACGCTCGTCGCCTGGCTCGCCGAGCCGCGGGGGCGCGCCGCCGCCGCCGCGTACGGGCTCGGCGATCTCGCGACGGCCAAGCAGAAGCTCCGCGAAGAGACCCTGGTGGCGCTGCTCAACCTCGCCGCCGGAAGCGCCGCCGCGCCTCCGGTACCCGAGGCGTTGTTCCCCGTGAGCCGCCTCGAGAACGTCCCGCTCTCGGTCGTCGATCGCATCCGCGAGGTCGCGACGGCCCGCCTCAACGAGCCCTCCGAGGCTCGGATCTTCGCGATCCGCGCCCTCGGTCGCGCCGGCGACGGCGCCGCGGACCCGCTCGCGCACGTGCTCCGCACGCCGGCCTCGTTCTCCGCGCCGGAGCGCGCCGAGGCCGCACGACAGCTCAAACGCCTTGGAAAAGCGGGTCAACGCGCGCTCGACGACGCGCTGCCCGCGCTCGTCCCGAGCTCGGATCCCGTGGCCCTCACCGGCCTCGTCGGCGCCGACTTCGGCGTGGTGCTCGCGGTGCTCACCATGCTCGACGGGCCTGGATCCGCGAAGAAAGCGCTCGCCGAGATCGCCGCGCTGCCCACGCCGCCGAAGCCGCCCGAGCCGGTCGCGCGTCGCCTGGCCTGGCTGCGGTGCAGCGCCGCCCGCGTGCTCGCCGGCGTGAGCTACCGCGACAAAGCGCTGCTCGGCTGCGAGGCGGGGCTCGAGCCGCCGGGATCGCCGCCCGCCGTCGACGCGTTCCCGATGTCGTCGATCGCGGGGCGCGCCGTCGTCGCGGCGATCGGCGGCGCCGAGATCGTCGGCCCGCGCCTCGTCGCGTTCCGCGCGTACGCGCTCCACGGGGATCGCCGCGCGCGCGAGGCCGCGCTCGAGCTGCTCGAGAAGCACGACGAGGTCGACGGCGCCGCGGCGATCCTCGTCGAGGCGCTGGGCGCGAAGGAGACCGGCATCGTCGAGGGCGCGGCCGACGTGCTGGCGAAGAAGCCCCAGCGCGCCGGCGAGCCCGCGCCGCGCAAGGGCAAGAAAGAGAAGCACAAGAAGGATCACGATCACGATCCGGCCGTGGTCGAGCTCGCCGATCCGCTCGCGCCCTCGCCCGCGGTGGTGAAAGCGCTGCTCGCGGCCCTTTCGCTGCCCGCGGTGGATCTCGATCCCGAGCTCTCCGACTCGCTGATCGACGCCGTCGGCGCGCTCGCGCTGAAGGACGCCAGGGCCCGCCTCGACGTGCTCTGTGGATCGAATTACCCGACCACCCGCGAGCACACCGCAAAGGCCCTGGCGCTGCTCGGGGAGAAGAGAGAGTGTCCGGCGCACCCCCTCGCCGCGGCCCCGCGCGAGCTCGACGCGCTGGTCCAGGCAAAGACCACAATCACCTTCGAGGCCGATCCTGGACTGCTGACGATTACCCTCGATCCCACGCTGGCGCCGGCGATCATCACTCGAATCGTCGAGCTGGTGAAGAGTGGCTATTACGACGGGATGATCGTCCACCGGGTCGAGCCCTGGTATGTCACCCAGTTCGGCGCCCCCTTCGGCGACGGCTCGGGCGGCCCCGAGGGCAAGGCGTCAATCCCCTGCGAGACGTCGCCCTTGCCCTTTGCCCCGCTCAGCGTCGGGATCGCGCTCTCGGGGCGCGACACCGGATCGAGCCAGCTCTTCGTGATGCACACTCGCGCGCCCAACCTCGACGGCAACTACGCCATCGTCGGGACGGCGACGGGGCCGTGGGGCGCGTTCGTGGACGGGGACTCGATCCGTCACGCCAAGGTGGCGCCGTAGCGTCGGGTTGTCAGAACTGCCAGGTCACCGTCGCTCCGGCGGGGCCGATTCCAATGCTCGGAGTCAGCCTCGCGGCGTTGGTGGTGGGGGACGCGTCGTTGACATAGGGCACCTTCTTCGCGCCGATCGCGATCAGCGGGATCGCCGCGCCGATGGCCACGACGCTGCCAATCAAGGTGCCAATCCCCGCGGTCTGGAAGCCGGGTTTGAGGACGACGCCCGCGGTGGTCGAGGAGCCGCCGCTGCCGTCGAAGCTGCAATTGATGCAGGTGTTCTGCTGATTCGACGTGGGGTCGTGCGCGCTCACGAGGGCGCTGCCCGCGAACAACCCGACCACCCCGAAGCTGAGGAGCACCACGCCGCCGGCGACGAGCCCCGGGCTGCGCATCTGCATCTCCGGCGGGTACTCCGGCTGTTGCTCGGGCAAGAGGCCATAGCTGGCCGGCGGGCCGTAGGCAGGCGGGGGCGCGGCATAGCCGAGATCGAAGCCGGCCGGGCGAGCCGCGGGGGGAGGCGACGAGGCCTCGGGAGGCGTCGCCGCGGGCAGCACGGGAGGCGGCGGGTCGGCCGCCTGCGCCGCCCCGGACGCGAGCGTCGCGGCGAGCGTGAGCGTCGAGATCACCAGGGCGCGCGAAAGACCAAGCTCGAGCATGGCGCCATTGTGGCCGCCTCGGGGGGTGTCCCGTCAAGGCGGTTCGGCGCCGCCGCGTCGGTGCTGATAGGCTTCGCGTATGGCGTACACCCTCGATCGTCGCTCGCGCGGGATCCGCTCGTTCATGGCCCTGGCAACGGTATTTCTCGCGGCCTGCGGGAGCGGCGAGAGCGCCGCCACGATGGGGACCGGCGGCGCGCCGGGCGGCGGATCAAGCACGAGCACGAGCACCACCGGCGCGACCGGCGGCAGCGGCGGCGGGGCCACCGCATCGCCTTTCGCCAAGCCGGTTTGCGACGATCCCAGCCCCGTCGTCGGCGGCTCGCCCGATCCGCGCGCCGACACGGCGGGCGCGCTCTCGGCCGATGGACGCTCGTTCGTGATCTTCGGCGGCGACATCGCTCTCCCGGTCTGCGGACAGACCCCCAAGCGCTCTCACGTCGGCGATACGTGGCTGCTCGACACGGCGTGCGGCGGATGGACCGAGATCAGCGCCATGGGCGGCCCCTCGGCGCGCGCGCGCCATGCGATGGCGCTCGACGGCGTGCGCTCCCGCGCGATCCTCTTCGGCGGCCGTACGCGCGCCGGAAGCTCGGGCCCGTACACGCTCTTCAACGACGTCTGGGCCTTCGATTTCGCCACGAAAACCTGGGCAGAAATCGCCACGACCGGCGCCGGTCCGACGGCGCGCGCCAACGCGGCGGTGGCGATCGCGGGCTCCACGCTCCTGGTCTTCGGCGGCAGCACCGACACCTCGGGGCTCTCGTTCGCGCCGACCAACGACACCTACGCGCTCGATCTCGAGACCAGCGTGTGGACCAAGCTCGCGACGGTCGGCGGGCCGCCTCCGGCGCGGCTCTTCCACAGCCTCGCGGTCGATCCCTCGGGCACGTATGCCTACGTGTACTCGGGCGGCGACAAGAACGCCTTCACCGGCCCGTTCCTCACCGATCTGTGGACTCTCGAGATCGGCAAGGCCGCGTGGTCGAAGCACACGCCGACGAAGGGCGACACCGACGGCGCGGGGCGGATCAAATTCGGCCTCTCGGCGCGCGCGGGCGAGGGCGGCAAGGCGCCGGTGCTCTTCGCGTTCGGCGGCCACGACGACGGCGCGCTCGGCAACCGCAACGACGTGATCACCGCCGACACCAGCGCGGCGATGCCCTCGTGGACCAGCGTCCGCGTCGGCGATGTGCTGGCCAAGATGCCCTCGGGAGCCTGCAATTTCCCTGTCGATTTCACCACCGAAGATCCCGCGAGCCCCGAGCGGCGATCGGCCTTCGCCTTCGGCGCGCTGCCCTCGGGCGCCTCGTTCGTGGTCTTCGGCGGCGACAGCGACTGCGGCCGCATGAGCGACGCCTGGTGGTTCGACAGCGTCGCCGGCGCGTGGACGGCGATCCGCACCACGCTCCCCGGGATCACCTGCCTCCGCACCGGCAGCACCACGTGCCAGAGCCTCTGCAACTGACTACTTCGTGCAGGTCTCTTCGGCGACGTCGCGCTTGCGCACCCAGCCGCGCCACGCTGCGGTGGGACCGGCCGGGAGATAGGCGATCGTCTTCTTTTCCCCGCCTCGGGTGACCGCGAGGATCACCTTGGCGTCGGCGCGGCCCTGGCTGATGACGGCGTCGATGAGCACGTCGCCTTCGCGCAGACCAGCGCGCTCGGCGGGGCCTCCGGGGCGCAGGCCGACGAGGGTGAGCGACGGCGTGGCCCGCGTCGCCGGCTCGTCGAAGCCGAGATCGAAGGCGGCGTAGCTGCGCTTTGCCCCTTGAAAACAAGGCCCGAGCAGGCCCTCGGGCAGATCGGGTCGCGCGCCCTCGGTGATCACGTCGTGGAACACCTGCTTCTCGGCGGCGTCGAGATCGGGCGCGAGCGCGGCGACCCAGTGCGACGGCTGGAGCGCGCCCTTCGTCGCCTTCGCGGTGGCGTAGAGCGCGCGCAGGAGCTCCGGCAACCCCTTCTTTCCCAGGCTCTTCTTGCGCAGGAGGCCCTCGATCCGCGCGGCGTAGAGCGCCCCGCGGGCCACCAGCAGCGGGACCGCGCCGGCGTCCTTCGCGCGGGCGGCGAGCGCCGCGTTGCTCTCCTTCCGGAGCGGCGAGGTGGCCACGATCCCCGCGAGGCCGTGCATCTCGTCGAGCAGCTCGGTCGAGGTGATCAGGCCAAAGCGGAAGAGCAGATCGCGGGCGAGGCCGCGCGCCACGCCCTCCGAGAACCAGTAGCCCTCGGCCTCGCGCCCGTGATCGTCGGGCCCGATCCAGAGGCGGCTCCCGAGCCAGCCGTGGATCACCTCGGTCGCGACAGCGATGCGCACCGCGCTCGACCACGGCTCGCCGGATCCCACGTGCACGAGGACGCTCGACGCGCGGCGGGTGACGCGGAACGAGCCCGGCGTGCGGCCGTCGGCGACGATCATCAGCGTGAGCGAGGCGCCGTCGGGGTCCTCGAAAATGCCACGAATCGCCGTGCGAAACGCGGCGACGTCGGCGCTGATCGGGCGCGGATCGAACGCCGTGTAGCCGAGCCACACGGCCTCGTCGTGATCGTCGCGGGTGTCGAAGAGCGCGTGGCCGACGTTGCCGAGGAGGTACGTCGCGAAGCGGAGATCGCGCCCGCGCACCGTCACCTCGCGATCGGCGCCGGAGCCGAAGCTCGACGCCCCGGCGTGCCCCGGCTCTTGCCAGGTGGCGCCGCCGAGGTGGATCGACGTCGCGACGACCTGATCGTCGAGCGCGTCGGGCAGCGCGAGGAGCGCCTCGCCCGCGGCCTCGAAGTGGTTGGGATCGAGGTTCACCGGCAGCGCCTGGTTGGGCAGCGCCGGCTCGACGTGGATCGTGTACGCGAGGTGGAGCGCGCCGCGAGGCGCCTTTTCCAGGGTGATCGTGTCTTTACCGACGTTGCGCGCCGCCGTGAGCGGGCCGCTGTCGTCGCGCAGGCTGGTGAGCTTGAAGGTGCCGTAGGGCTCGCGGATCGACCAGGCGATCAGCCGCGCCGGATCGCCCTCGGCCACCATCTCGACGGCGATCTCGCTGGTGCGCGGATCGGGCAGGATGGTGATCGCCAGGCGCGGCGCGCCGTCGTCGCTCTTCGGTGTTGTCGCGCTGCTCGTCGCGCTCGCGCTGGCCCTGGGCGCGGGCGCCTCGGGGCACTGCGCGGCCTGTGGCGCGGCCGAGCAGCCGGCGGCGGCGACGATCGTGAGCCCCACGGCGCATCGAGAAACCAAGCTCATTCGTTGCTCCAGGGGTCGAAGGCGTCGCGGAGATCTTCGCCGGTGAGCTCACCGAGGAAGCGATCGCGTGAGGCGACGGCATGGACCCAGGTGAGGTCGTCCATCGTGGGGGCGATCGCCTCGGCGATCTTCGCGAGGCGCGCGGCGCGGTGCGCGTGGGCGCCGGCGCGGGCCTCGGCGTAGCCGGCCATGTCGCCGCGGTGGAGCATGAACGGCCAGTCGCTCGACTCGAGCAGGAGCAGCTCGCGCACGGCCTGCTCGAGCGCGTGGCCCGCGAGGCCGGTGGCGTCGCGGCGGCGCGCGACGGCGCGGCGAACGAGGCGCTCGGTCTGGTGCACGTGCCGGAGCAGGCGCGCCGCGGCGGGGCCGGTCCAGACCTCGCCGAAGCCGCCCTCGCCCCACGTCGACGCGGCGGGCTCGGCCACGGCGGCCTCGGGGAAGCGCTGGAGGTAGCCGCCGAGCGTCGTCGCGGCGATGCGGCCTTCGGCCGCCGACGCGGCGAGGGCGCGCAGCGTGTGCTCGAGGAAGATCGGCCCCTCGAACCACCAGTGGCCGAAGAGCTCGGCGTCGAACGGTGCCACCAGGAGGGGCGCTTTGTTGCCTGTTGGCAACGACGTCAACGCTGTCTCCCGCACGGAGACGAAGTGCTCGGCGTGGACCCGGGCGCGCGCCGCGGCGGCGCCGGGATCGTAGGGCTGCTTGTCCAACCCTGGCCCGGTGATGCGGTGGAGCTTCAGCCCGGTCATCAGCCGCGTCCCGTTCGGCCCGAGCTCGCCTTCCAGGATTTGCTCCGGGAGATCGAAGCCCACGTCGCGGTAGAACTCGCGGTACGTGGGGTCGCCCGGGTAGCCCGTGGTCCGCGACCACACGTCGCGCGCCGCCGCCGGATCGCGCGCGAAGTAGGCGACACCTCCGCGCCCGATCACCGGCGCGGTCGCGCCGAACGGAGGCCGCGGACGCGCGAGCTCGAGGCCGTGCGCGTCGAGCACCGTGTAGCGGACGCCCGACGCCGCGAGATCGCCCGCGAGCCTTGGATCGTAGGCGCATTCGGGCAGCCAGAGGCCGATCGAGCGACGCCCCGTGACCCGCTCGAAGTAGCGCAACCCCAGACGAAGCTGCGCGCGGATCGACGCGGGTGACGGGAGCAGGCCGGGCAAATACGCGTGCGTCGCGGTGGTGGTGACGAGCTCGATCCGCCCCGCGTCGGCGTGACGGACCAGCGCGCCGACGACGTTGCCGTTGCAGCGATCCCAGATCGCGCGGACGTCGGCGAGGCGCGCGGCGAGGAAGGGGAGCGCCGCGCCGGAGCAGCCTGCGGCGGCGAGCAGGGCGCGGTCGATCCCGTCGCCGCGGAGCAGCCGCGCGGCGAGGCGCTGCGCGCGATCGAGGTGGGCGACGAAGCGCGCGCGGAGGAGCTCGTCGCCGAGCATGGCCAGCAGCGTCGGCGAGAGCGAGAGGGTGAACGGCGCGTGGATCCCCTCGTTTCCAAGGCGATCGAGCATGTCGACGATCGGCAGGTAGCTCTCGATCAGCGCCTCGTGGAGCCAGCGCTCCTCGAGCGGGCGCTCGTGCTCCGGGTGGCGCACGTAGGGCAGGTGCGCGTGGAGCAGGAGCGCGACGTGACCGAGCATCGCCCCGGGTTCAGCGCGCGCCGACGTTCGATTTCAGCTCGGCGCCGAGGTCGCGTCCGAGCCTCGCGGCCTCGTCTTCGCTGGCCGGAAACGGCGCGCGACGCTCGCCGCGGCGGAGGTTGGTGCCGTCGGGATCGGCGAGCAAACCCCGGAGAAACATGGTGTTTCCCTCACGCACCGCGAAGGCGGCGACCGGCAGGCGACAGCTCCCGTCGACGGCGAGCATCACCGCGCGCTCGGCGGCGACGCAGATCGAGGTCTCGACGTGGATGATTGGCGCGAGCGCGGCGATGGCCCGCGCCGCGTCGGTGCGGCACTCGATGCCGAGCGCGCCCTGGCCAATCGCCGGGAGCGAGATCTCCGGGGCGAGGATGTCGGTCGCGCGATCGGCCCACCCGAGCCGCTTGAGCCCCGCGTACGCAAGGACCACCGCGTCGAAGTGCCCCTCGGCGACCTTGCGCATCCGCGTATCGACGTTGCCGCGCACCGGCTCGAACACCAGATCGGGCCGCGCCGCTTGCAGCGCGACGATCCGGCGCAGGCTGCCGGTTCCGACCTTCGATCCGGGTGGCAACGCCGCGAGCGTGAGGCCGCCCTTCGCGACCAGGGCGTCGCGAGGATCTTCGCGCGGCGGGATGGCCGCGATGATCAGCGAGGGCGCGAGCTCGGCCGGGACATCCTTGATCGAGTGCACCGCAAAGTCGGCGCGACCGTCGAGCAGCGCCTCTTCGAGCTCCTTGATGAAGAGGCCTTTGCCGCCGATGTCCTGGAGCGGTTTATCCTGCGTTTTGTCGCCTGAAGTGACGATGTGCAGCTCTTCGATGGCGAGGCCGGGGTTGGCCGCTTCGAGCGTGCGAGCGAAGGCGCGGGACTGGGCGAGGGCGAGGGGAGATCGGCGGGTGGCGAGGACGAGGCGCATCGGGGGCGCGAGCGTACTACGCGCGTCTGGACGTGGTGCGAGGGACATCGCAGAAAAGAGGCTGCGAGCCCGAGCGCCTCACGCGCGGAGGAGCGTGACCTTGCGGCCGGAGGGCGTCTCGACCTCCTCGAAGCGCGTCCGATCCTCGATGGGGGGCGCGGTGCTGCGAGCGTCGAAGACGACCAGCGTGCCCTCGTCGAGCCCGAGCTGCGCGAGATACTCATCGAGCTGCGCGAGACCCTGAGCGACGGGATCGCGGCGCTTGTCCCGATCGCGCCAGACCTTGAGCTCGAAGGCGAAGCGCTGCACTGCGCGCTTGCCGGCGGCGTCGATGAAGGGCCAGCGGACGAGGAGATCGATGCGCTTCCGGCCCACGCCAACCTCGCGATCGATCAGCCCGCCGCCGTTCACGATCCGGTGGAGCCAGGCCATCAAGATGAGCTGCGGCGCGACCTCGGGGTAGGGGAGGCCGCCGGCGAGGACATCGCCGTGCTCGCGCCAGAACTCGGCGAAGTCGCGGAGAAGGCGGCCCATGTCGAGACCTCCGTCGGGCCCGAGGTAGCTTTTCGTGGAGGCCGTCACCAGCGCTTCGACCGGCGCGGCGAGGACCCGGAGGATGATCTCGCGGTAAATGGGGTTGGCGATCCGGACCGGGAGATCGGGTGCGACCAGGCCGAGATCGGTGACGTAATCGAAGTCGGCGTCGAACGTGGGGCTGAGGGTGATCTCTCCGGCGAGCACCGGCTCCAGGACCCGGCGGACGCGGTCTTCCTGCAAGCGGGCAAGGAGCGAGTCGAGGTGAGTGGCGCGCGCCCGGATGAGGCGCTCCTTGGCTTCGTCGACGTCCGCAGCGGTGATGGTCTCCCCCAAAGGCACCTTCATCTCACTGACAATCTCCCGGGCCAGCGCGTTGACGAGCCATGGTTGGCCCTGGCTGAGGTGAAACGCGCGCGCCAGCGCTTCTTCGGAGAAGGCCTGACCGGTCGCGTCCGTGTGCTGGGCGTAGAGCTCGCGCAGGTCGGCTTCGGTGAAGTTGCTGAGCCGGAGAGAGACCTCTTTGACATTGAAGGGGCTGGAGGAGCCGAGTCGCACCGCGCCGCCGCCACTGGCAGCCTTGTAGTCGCGGACGTCACGCATGCCGCAGAGGATCACGGACGAGGGGAAGGCCGCCGGGCGATCGTAGAAGCCGGCGCGGAGCTGGCCGAGGACGGACTTGAGGCTGCCCGCCTCGATGGCGTCGATCTCGTCGAAAATGAGGACGAGCGGCCGAGGGCAGGCGGCGGCCCACGCGGCGAGCTGGGCGCGGAGGTAGCTGCCCGGCTTGGCGTCGACCAGGGCGGGCGGGCGCAGCGTCTCGGGTAGGTGGAGCGCAGCCGAAGACACGATCGAGGCCGTCACGACCTTCTCGGCGGCGCCGATGTCGTCCGGGAAAACGCGGGCCTCTTCGCAGGTGAAATGCAGCGCCGCATAGCGCCCTTCCGCCGTGAGTTGCTGCGCGAGGGTGCGCATGGTGGTGGTCTTGCCGCTCTGCCGGGGCGCGTGCAGCGCGAAGTAGGCCTGATGGTCGACGAGCTCGACGATGCCCGGCAGGCGGCGGCCCGGCGGGATCATGTAGTCGTGCTCGGGGCGGCAGGGGCCGGCGGTGTTGAAGCGGCGCATGGTGGTACTTTCAGTAGCGCATCCGGGGGCGGGCGTGTTTGCTACCGCTGTTCCCGCGCGGAGCATCTTCTCCGCTCGGCTCGGTACGTCCGTCCTCCCGAGGATCTCGCTGGGGGCGCGCTCCGGGGTCGCCATTCCCATGAGGATCCCGGGGTCGATTCGATCCGTTGACGTCGTTCTCGTCGGGATCGCGGCCTCCGGCCGGTCCGGCGGCTCGGGTGCCGCGAGGATCCCGCGCTCGGACCGGTCCGACACCGGGATCCTCGTCAGCACGTCCAACCCGAGGGGTTCCAGGCCCGTGATCCCGGTCGCTTGGCGCCTATAAATTTCGTTCCTGGGTCCCGAGGGTATGATACCGCTCGTTCGCCACACTCAGCCCCGAAAGGACAGAGCCCTTGGTCACCATCGCCCAGTTACCCCGCCCCGACATGGCCAAAGCCGGTCGCGGCATTCATACGCTGCTCACCGAGCGGCAGAAGGCCGGACCCCTGGAGCCCACGCTCGACGGCTACATTCTCGAGCTCGATCCGGTGATCACGGCGCTCGAGCAGGGCGTCAGTGGCCAGGTCCTCGCCGTGGCCGCGCTCAAGGCGCTTCTGGCCAAGGTGGAGGCGGCTGACATCGAGGTCGATACCGGGCTTCGCCATCACTTCTACTACATCAGCGTCGAGGCCGCGCGGCGCGGCGGGCCGCACGTGGCCGCGGCGCGGGCGCTCGAAGCCGCGGCGTTCGCGGATGGGCTTTCGCACGTCGACGATTACATCCCCGATGAGAACCAGCTCTGTCGCCACACCATCTCGGTGCTGCGGTCGCCGGAGCATGCTCCGACGGCGGCGGCGATCGGACTGCCCCCGAGCTGGACGGCGGCCTGGGAGACGGCGGTGAACGAGAGCGACGGCGCCTTCGCGGCGGTGGAGGCCACGCGCGCCGGGAAGTCGATTCACGTGCTCGCCGGGCAAGACGCCGAGGTGGCCTTCGCCGATCTGATGATCCGTCTCCGGAAGTATGTAGATAGCCGCGCTCCGCGGACCGATGTGGTGAAGGTGGCCCAGGGGCGGCTGTTGCTGTCGCCGCTGCTGAACATGCTGGACAAGGCGAAGGTCGAGGAGCGGGCGCGAGGGACGCGGAAGGAGCACGCGAAGAAAGGGGAGGACAAGGGCGCTCCGGCGGCCGTGGTCGCTCCTGCGGTCGAGCCGGACAAGGGGGCGGTGGGGGTCAAGTAGAGAGCTCATCTCGGGGCCGGAGTCGACGAGCGCCATTAGGCGCGGATTTCGGCCTTTCGTTCAGGTGTTATGTCGATCTTCGAAGCGCTATCCGGCCTGGAATACATGGCCATGGCCGACAGAGAGAACGTTCAAACCGGTCTGCTGGCATGGTTGCTCGGAGCCCACTCCCCCCTGCCTGTGTCATCCAGAGTTGCGATCCTGACGCGCCTCTCCGGACGCGAGCTACCGCCGGTCACCGCGACCATGGCGAAGACCGAGGACCAGAACATCGACCTCGTGATTGCCTGCAAGCTCGAGGACGGGTCTCTCACCCACGTCGCGCTCGAGAACAAGCTCAAGAGTACTGAGTCAGCCCATCAGCTGAACAAGTACGATGCTCATTTGGCCAGCCGCTGTGTACATGCGAAGATATTTCTGACTCTCATTGGTGAAAACCCTCGTGGCGGAGCTGGCTGGCATGCGGCGAGCTACGCCGATCTCGCTGGCGCCCTCGACGCCACGGTCGCGGAGGGAATTGATTGTGATCCCTATGTTCGTGACGCGCGCGCGATGCTGCACCGGCTCGTCGAGGCAGTCTCACTGGTCATTTCAAACCCGCGCTTCGCAAGCCTGGTGTTCTCGCGCGGGCCAAATGTGGTGACATCCGAAGAAGCTTCGTTCCGTAGGTATGTCGAGACTTTGCGTCTTCGACGGTTGTTGCAACGGGCTTGGTGCGGCGAGCTCGGAAGGAGTCTTGGAGGTCTTGCTCATGGCTGGTCAACCAAGACCGGGACCGGTGCCCGATCTGCCGCATCTTATCTCCATGTCTCGCGCGTCGTGGGCACGGGTAGTGATTCGTGCCGCGTCGGGTTGGCGGTCGAGAGCCTTGTTCTCAAGGCGTTTTGCTATCCAGAACCGTACCCCAAGAAGGAGAGCGCGGATCAGGCCGCAGCTGTCAAAGGCAGGCTCCACCAGATCCGAGCGGCATTGGACCTCGGTCCGAAGATCAAGGCGAGTTCCTCCAAGGGACATGGATTTCGGAGCTACAAAGTTCTCCACAAGAAGTCAGATGCGCCCGACATCCAGACATGGTCAACGTATGTTTGCCAGCGCTATCAACAACTCGCGGGTACTCCCTGGTGATTGCGCCGAGACGAAAATCAAGGGGGCCTACTCGATGACATGGTCGACAATTGCGCCGACGGCTCCCGAGGGATGGGAAGGCTTCACCCAGTCGAAGGCCGTCACCGATCTGCTCTGGCGTCGCCTCCGGACCTGGCATTACCTGAGCTTCAGCTCCGGCACCTCCACTTGGGAGGACCCGGATGGGTCGTGCGCGCTGCTCAACGTCGATTACACCGACGAAAGGATCGTCGATCTCTCCGTGGATCTCACCTCCGACGATGGACCCGGTGCAGACACCCTACGTGAGCTGCTCTCCGAGCTGGAGAGCGTGTTCGCGCTCCGGATCCGCGCTCCGTCGAGCCCGCCGGCCGAATAGCTCCGATGGCCTCCGTCCTCTCCCACCCTGCCGTCGTCCTCGCGCTCGGCCCCGTGTTCGCCCGCCTCGGCGTCGCGCCGCGCCTCTGGCTCGTCGGCGCCGTATGCACCGTCGTCCCCGATCTCGACTCGATCGGCTTCTTCGCGGGAGTCCCCTATGGCAGCCTCTTCGGCCATCGTGGCCTGTCGCACTCGCTGCTCTTCGCGCTCGGGCTCGCGCTGATCCTCGCGCCGATCTGCCGCAAGCTCAGCCCGAAGGCCTCGCTCCCCACCCTTGTTGGATTCCTGTTCCTGTGCACCGCCTCGCATGGACTGCTCGACGCGCTCACCAACGGCGGCCTCGGAGTGGCCTTCTTCTCACCGTTCCTTCAGCATCGGTATTTCTTCCCGTGGCGCCCGATCGCGGTCTCGCCGCTCAGCGTCTCTCGGTTCCTCGCGGGGCGCGGCCTCCAGGTGCTCTCCAGCGAGCTACGGTGGGTGTGGCTCCCCTCGGTGGTCACGGGCGTCATTGCTCACCTGCTCCTCCCACGGAGCGGGGCGAAGTATGCGCTTGCCAGGCCGACCCGCGCTGTCGCGTCCCGTCGATCGTCGCCGTAGCCTTCCGGCCGCCATCGTGCCATTTTGGCTCATGGGTAACCCCGCGCTGGACCTCGGTCGACTCAGCCGCGACGAGCAGCTCGACCCTCTCGATCGGCTATGGGAAACCCTCGGGCGAAACCCCCGCGCCTTTCCGCTGAGCGAGAGTCAGAAGGCCGAGCTCGACCAGCGCCTCGACGATCTCGAGACGGAGGGGCCGGTCGGCCTCACCTGGGACGAGGTCGTCGCTCAGGCTCGGGCGCATCGAGTGTAACGCGTTCTCCTCGGGGCCGGAGTCGGCGTGCGCGTGAGGTGGCGTCCGGTGCTTATTCCGCAGCCCCGGAGGCTCCGCAGGCAGATCCAGCCGGACGTCGTCCCCATCTCGAACACGTTCGTGTATAGTCCGGCCATGTGCCGGAATGGACCCACCGGACCAGTCGCGCGCGCGACCGGCGCCGTTCAGGGTGCAGGTCGTCCGAACGGCAGCCAGGGAGAGGGACGGTGACCCGGGATGCCTCGTCGTCACGGGTCGCCGAGATCACCGGCACTGCGCAGAGCCCGAAGACCCTGCCGTGGGCGCCCAACGTCGACGGTTCGCGCACCGAAGCGGAAGCCATCGCAATCGCGAAGCGCTGGGGCGTCACTATCCCCGAAGACATCCGCTTCATCTTTCGCGACGATCTGGTGCCAGCGGACGCGTACGCCACGTACAACACGTTCACGTCCACCGGGCGTGTCCGATGGTCCGAGTTCTACGTGAAAGAGAGGATCCCCGTGAAAGTCCGGCGCTCTGTGCTCGACAGCGACGAGGCGATCGTGGCGGTGATCGCGCACGAAATGTTCGAGCTCAACGCCCTTCGCGAAATGTTCGAGACCAGGGAGACCATCCCGAGCCTCGAGATCATCGACCGGATAAGAACCGGGGTACCGAAGAACCTTCACGACCGAGCATGGGACGCCGCAGACAAATTTGTGCAAGCCATGCGACAAGAGGGAACATGCTGACGATCGACGAGATGTTGCGGGCATACGATGACGGAGACATCACGCGGAACGAGCTATTCGGGCACCTTCTCACCCAGCTTGATCCTGTCCAGCTGGAAACCGTCCGGGAGCGCTTGAGTCAGTACGCCGGTTGCCTGAAAGCGTTCGAGCAGTGGGTTGATGATGTCGCGTCCGGCGCTGAGCTCTTCTCGGGGAGCCGGCGTATGCGCATCTCGGAGGACACGCGCTTAGCGATCGCGCACATTCGAGATCGCATGCGGGCAGAGCGTTACACGAAGCTTGCGAACCGCATGCAGCATTGGAAACCTGAGGAACACGCGTTCGAGCCTGATGATATCGAACCGTTTCACTGGACGGACATCGAGCCATTGCTCGAGGAGGCGGCCTGACGTGAAACTCATGCTCGATACGAACATCCTTGTTCGGATCTGTCTCCCGACTGGGAACCGAGACGTGCAGGAGTGGTTCCAGTCGCTCTTGCTGCGTGGAGCGGATGCGCCGGAAATCCTGGTCTCCGTGCTGGCAGATTATGAGCTGCGGAAAACCTTGATCCGGCGGGGCGCAAGCACGAGTCTCGGTCAGCTCGACAGTCTGGCGGGGTCGATGACCTATGTCTCCGTCACGGCCGAGGCCGTGCGCAGGGCTGCAGACCTCGCGGCTCGCTTGAGCCCGGAGGATCGCCGCCAAATCTCCGACGTTGACGTGCTGATCGCCGCACAAGCGGAGCTCGCTGGGGCCCTCCTCGTGACGTCCGATCACCGGCTCCGGGCGATGCCTGAGATCACCGCGAAGGACTGGAGCGAGATCGAGATCGGCGAGGACGGGAGCTGAGAGACCAGCGCAAGCCGGCTGGACAGGCACCGAGAACTAGCCGCGACATTGTAGGTTGCTGAAAGTGAGCAGCTCTCACCCCACCTGACGCCCGCCGGCGGCCAGCACGATCCTCCCGCTCTCCTCCAGCCCGCTCGGGCTCGATCGCCTCTCGGCCCCGCGCTCCTTCGGCGCCGCCTCCACCGCAGCTTCCCCGGCCTCCGGCAGATCCCACAGCTCGCGCACGGCCTCCACGTAGTCTTCCGCGCGCGGATCCGCCGCCAGCCCGCGCAGCCGCGTCACCGGCCCGTGCAACAGCTTGTTGGTCATGGCGTCGACCATCATCGACAGGGCCTCTCGATCGGCCGCGGGGAGGTGCTTGAGCTTGCCGCAGAGGCTCCGCTCCACCTCGGCGGCGAGCACCGCGCGGGTCCTCGCGCGCAAGCCCACGATCGCGGGCGTCAAGGCCTGCTCCAGGGTCCAGGTCAGGAACGACTCGGCCTCTTGCTGGGCGATGGCCTCGGCGCGCGAGGCCTCCACCGCGCGTCCCTGGCGAGAGTCGTTGACGATCTTCGAGAGATCGTCGACGTCGTAGAGATACACGTTGTCGAGCTTGTTCACCGCGGGATCGACGTCGCGCGGGACGGCGATGTCGATCAGGAACAGGCTCCGTCCTTTGCGGGCCTTGCGAGCGCCTTTGACGAGATCGGTGGTGACGACGTAGCGCGGGCTCGACGTGGAGGTGACCACGATGTCGGCGTCGACCAGGGAGCGCTCCAGCTCCGACCAGGGGCGGGCCTCGCCGCCGACGTCGGCCGCCAGGGCCGTGGCGCGCTCGGGGCTGCGATTGACCACGATGAGCCGGGCGCCGGCGCGGACCAGGAGCTTCGAGGCGGCCTCGGCCATCTCGCCGGCGCCGACCAGGAGCGCGGTGTGGCCCTTGAGCTCGCCGAAGATTTCGCGCGCGAGATCGATGGCCACGCTCGAGACCGAGACCTGGCCTTCGCCGATGGCCGTCTCGGTGCGCACGCGCTTGCCGACGCGGACCGCGCGGTGCATCGCCTTGCCGAGGATGGCGCCGAGCGCCTTGCTCCCGCGCGCCACGTCGATGGCGTCCTTGAGCTGGCCGAGGATCTGCGGCTCGCCGATCACCAGCGAGTCGAGCGACGCGGCGACCCGGAAGAGGTGAACAATCGCCTCGTTTCCATGGGATTTGATCAGGTGCCCGTTCACGCCCGCGCCGCCCATTCCGGCGAGCACCGCGGTGACGGCGTGGGCCGTGTCGCGGAGCTCGTCGGCCCCCGCGCCGCGGTTCGGCGGCGCGGCGTAGACCTCGACGCGATTGCACGTGGAGAGCACCACGGCCTCGCCCACGGTGGGGTGCGCGGTGATCCGGCCGAGCACCTCGGGCAGCGCGTCGCGGCCGATCGCCAGGCGCTCGCGCACCTCGATCGGAGCTGTTTTGTGGGAGAGCCCGACGACGACGATCACCGCGGCTACCCTCGGATCTCCGTGGTGATCGGCGCCGCGTCGAGCGATCCGCCGCGCGGCAGGGCGCCGCTCGTCGCGGGCCGCACGAGGTAGATCACCAGCACCGCCGTGGCGCAGGCGAGGCCGGCGATCGTGCCATACGCGGCGCGACGTCCGCGCCATCCGGCGGCGGCGCGGAGCAGGAGAACACCGGCGATCAAGAGCCAGGTGGCGTAGCCAAAGATGGTGCGCATCACCTCGTCGGGGCTGCCCGTCTCGAGCTTTTGCGCCCAGTACGTGCCGCTGACGATGCCCAGCGTGAGCAGCGGAAACCCGGCGACGAGGAAGCGGTGCACGGCGCGATCGAGGGTGTCGAGCGGGGGGAGAACCGAGCGCCCCGCGGGGAGCTTCTTGGCCTTGATTCGCCGCTCTTGCACGAGATAAAGGCCCGCCGCGCCGCCCGCGAGGAGGAAGAGCGCGACGCCGAGGAGATTGGCGAGGACGTGGAGCGTGATGAACACCGGGGAGAGGCGCGGCTCGGGCATGGGCTTGCCGAGGAAGAACGTCCCGAGGAGGAACGCGAGCCCGAGCGGCGCGACGAGGAGCCCGAGCGCCTCGATCCGGAAGCGACGGCGGAGCGTGAGGTACGCCGCGATCGAGAAGAGCGAGGCGATCGAGAGGACGAAATGCACCGAGTGGATCGGGCAGACGTGAGCGACGAGGCTGGCGATCACCACGTACCCGGCGTGCCCGATCGCGCCGAGCGCCAGGAGCCGCGGGGCGAGCTCGGCGCGCTTTTCGTTGGCCGCGTCGACGACGCCGGAGCCGCGCAGGCGGGCGATCTGCAAGTAGAACAGCGCGCTCGCGCCTCCGTAGAAGAGGAGCGCGAGCCCGAACGTCACGGCCGACAGCGCCTGCGTCATGCGGCTACGGTAGCGCGTTTGCGTCCGCGCGAAAGCACGGCAGGCACCACGCGACCCGCGATCAGGAGGACTTCTGCGCGATGAGCGCCAGCAACAGCTCTTCGTCGTTCGACGTCTTCCCGTCGGGCGCCTGCTTGCGGTGCTCTTCGAACGTCGAGGTCGGGGCACCGACGAAGCCCTGGAGCACGTCGTAGGCGTTGTCGCCGATGATCATCGAGCTCTCGAGCAGCTCGGCCCCGAGCTCGTTCAGGAAGGCGCACGACTTCACGCGGCCCAGCAGCTCGTGCGGATCGTCGCTGCCGGTGACCTCGCGGAGGACGCGCACGGCCTCGATGATCTTGAAGCGCCGGTTCTCGCCCTTGATCGAGAGCTCGTCGTTCTTGAGATCGACGCGGTCGTCGCCGAGCCACTCGTCGAGGGCCGCCTGGGGGAAGAAGACGCGATTGCGCATGGTGCCGGCCGCTTATAGCACGCAGTAGTTAAAGGGTGTCGGGCGGGTCGGGCGGGGTGGAGTCGCGCGAGAGGGCGGCGCGCTCGCGCAGGCGACCGGGCAGCTCCCACAGCGTCTCGCACACGCCCATCATCACGTAGCAGCCGAGCAGCCAGACCAGCACGAAGGCCGGCTGGAGCTTGGCCGAGATCACGGCGCTGGAGCCCGCGATCAGGCCGAAGAAGAGCAGCGTCCGCAGGTTGGGCTTGATCTCCTTGAACGATCGAAAGCGGATCGTGGAGACCATGAACGACGCGAGCAGCAGCACGACGCCGAGGATCGGCCACGTGTACTCGGCTCCTCCCAGCATGCCTGCGGCGGCGTGGTTGGCGACGACGATCGAGACCAGGATGCCGGCCGCGCCCGGGGTCGGGAGGCCGACGATGAACTTCGAGGGCTTGGTCGGCTTGCCCGCTTCGCCCATGGTCAACACGTTGAAGCGCGCGAGGCGGACCGCGCCCATCGCCGTGAAGATGAACGAGACGATGAGCCCCGTCGTGCCGAGGCGGTGCAGCGTCCACTTGTAGACCAGCATCGACGGCGCGACGCCGAACGAGACCACGTCGGCGAGCGAGTCGATCTGCAGGCCGAACGAGCTCTGGGTCTTCGTGGCCCGCGCGACGCGGCCGTCGAGCGTGTCGAAGAACATGGCAAAGACGATGAGCAGGGCGGCCCGGTAATATTGCCCCTCGTCGCCGTTGGCCTCCGAGGCGACGACGATGGCGTCGAAGCCGCAGAAAATCGAGGACAACGTGATCATGTTCGGCAGCAGGAAGAGCGTCTTCCTGAGGTCGAACCGCCGCTTCGTTCGCTTCACCATCGTGAGCCAGCCTCCCGCAAGAAGGGGAGGTTAACGCTGTGCGCTAACGCGAAGCAACCGGATCTGCGGGGCGCGGACATTCATCGTTCGATCCGCGCTGTGCCCCTCTCGTTCCATACCGTGTCAGGTATAGCTGCCGCGGAATCGTAGTGACACGTCATCGCGCGGTATTCGACGCCCTCCGAGGGGATCTGCCCGGGCTTCCCCTGCGCGCGGGCCACGCGGAACAGCCACGAATGGGCCAGGTCACCCGCGATCACCGCGCTCACCGGGCTCTTGGCGACGCCGACGGCCTCCCAGGCCGCGACGCACGGGGCCACCGGCGATCCGTGGGCGATCGCGCCCGCCGTCAGCAGGGTGATCGGCGCGCTCACGCCGACCGCGCTCTTCGTCGGAGGCTCGTTCACCAGGACGGGGTGGCGCATCCCCGCGAAGAGCACCTCGTCGCGCGAGCTGAAGATCGACTCGAAACGCGGGCTCTTCGCGCGATCGGCGGCAGAGCACGGGCGCGGCCGGTCGCCGAGATCGAAGAGCGTCGGCAGCGGCTCGGGCGCGCCGAACGTCCCGTCGCCGTGGAGCGGCTGGAACGCGGCCCACGCGCGCGGGCGGCGGCGATCGGCGGTGAGCGACGTCATCCCGATCGAGCTGCGCGACCCGTACGTCCAGTCGGCGTGCGACAGGAGCGGGCCGTCGCCGCGCGCCGGGGCCAGCGAAAGAGCGCTGATTTCCCAGCGATCTTGCGCGTGACGGCCGAGCAAGATCGCGGTGATGTCGCCGCTCTCCTCGCGCACCATCGCGGTGCCGAGCGGCTGGCCGCCGTCGACCGTCACGTCGCCGCGCACGTCGAGGTGCCCTTCGAGGCCGGTGTCGGGGAACACCGGCAGATCGATGCTCGTGACCTTGCCCGCGGCGTCGACGAGGAACGCGGTGCGCGGCGCGGGCCGGGCGTGCGGCGCGAGCACCAGGCTCTTCACCGAGACGGTGATCAGGCCGGGCGTGAGCGATCCGTCGCTCGCGAGATCGTGCGGTTCGAGCGGTCCCGCGTCGGCGATCTTGCCGCGGCCAGCGCCGCCTTCCATGAAGTTTTCCCAGGCGACGTCGAGGTTGCGCAGCGGCGCGCCGGGCTTCGGCGTCCCGTCTTTCTCGACCGCGATCGCCACGCGCACCGCGGCGTACCCTTCCATCTGGAACGACAGCGCCTCGGCGAAGCGACCGCGGCCGCCGCGCGCGGCGAGCAGCGATCGCGACGCGACCTTCGCCTCGCCCTCGCCCGACTCGGGCAAGCCGGCGCTGATCACCGCGGCCGCGCCCGTCTCCGGGTTCGACGTGAGCATCGACCACGCCGATCGTCCGCGCATGGCCTCGCTCAGCCGCGGGAGGCGCGCGCCGCCGTCGCCGACGACGTGCTCGACGCGCGTCCAGCGCGTGGTCGCCGCGAGATCGCAGACGATCGGCGTGAGCACCGCGGGCGCGCTCGTGGGCGAGCTGTCGGCCTGCGGATCGACTGCGCCCGTGTCGGTGAGGCCGCCCCAGCCTACCCGCGCGACCGTCTCGCCGAAGAGGCACCCCGCGACGCTGCACACGATCGCGGTGCTGCCGCGGCCCACCTCGCGGCCCAGCGCGGCGGGCGCGGGCTGCTCGTCCCAGGTCGCGCCGCCGTCGCTCGACTCGGCGATCCCCACGCCGTCGTGCGAGGTGATCGCCACGAGCCGGCGGCCGAATCCAGCCATGATCGCGTCGTCGCTCGGCAGCGGCGCCTCGTGGATCACGCGGCCGTCCTCGTCGGTCGTCACGTAGGTGGAGCCGCGGTAGCGGATCACCATCAGGCCCACGGTGCCGTCTTCGCCCGGGCGGATCGCGCTCGTCTCGTCGACCTCGATGTAGTCCTCGACGGCCTCTTCGGGGCCCTCGTCGTCGTCGTAGTCGCGCGGCTTGCGCACCGTCTTGGTCCCGCGTGTCTCCAGCGATCGCTGCGAGAACGTCTCGCCCTCGTCGTGCGACACGAAGAGCGTGAGCTTCTCGTCCTTGCCGCGATGACCGAGAAAATAAGCCGAATGGCCGTCGAACGAGAACGTGGGCAGCAGCGCCGCGCCGGTGAGCTGCGGCGCTCCGGGGCTCATCGCGACGAGCTCGGACGAGCCGAGCAGCCCGCCGCTCTTCGGGGGCGCGGGCAGAGGCGCGGACGCGGACGCGGACGGCGTCGGCGTCGCCGCGGGCGGGGCGCTGCGGATCAGGAGCGGCGCCGCCGGCTTGCAGCCCGTGGGATCGCCGCCGGTCTTGCACACGCCGGAGACCAGCGCGCTGCCTTCGGGTGAAACGGACACGAAGATCTGATCGGTGTCGGGCGTCGTCAGCGCGAGCGGCCCGCTCCAGGTCGATCCGAGGTCGCGGCTCCGGCGCGCGACCGCCCCGATCTCCGCCCCGTCGAGCGAGACGCAAATCGCGTAAACCACCTTGTTTCGCAGGCCCATTCGCACGCTGCCGCACCGGGCCGACCAGGGGATCGGCGTGAGATCGAGCCGCCCGTCGAGGCGGCCGCGCGCGAGCTGCCAGAGATCGCCCTCGGTGTCGGGGCGGACCGCCTCGACGTAGCGATCGCCGTCGAGCGCGGCGCGCCCGCCCTGCACCGCGGGCGCCCCGGCTCCGCGACCGACCTCGACGTCGATGGCCGCGCTGCGCGTCGGCAGAGCGCGCTTCGATCGCGAGAACGCCGACGAAGGCGCCGGCTCCCAGCGCAGCGATTCGAAGATCCCCTGCGCGCCGAGCGCGCCGTCCGAGGTGATCCCGAGGCGATGCGCGCCGATCGGGGGAGCGCCCGCGGGCGCCCACGTCGCGCCGCTGTCGTCGCTCGCGAAGAGGACCTCGGGGAAGCTCAGCGCGAGCGCGCGCGTCCCGGCGACGGCGACGTCGAGCACCCGCGCGCGCGGCGGCGAGGCGGCGGGACGCCAGCCTGCGGCGTCGTCCCAGCGGAGGAGCTTGCCGTCGTAGGTCGTCGCGAGCACCGCGGTCGCCGACGCTGCGACGCGGGAAAATGGCTCCGGCGGCGCCACCGTGCGGGTGAAGGCCGCGAGCGGAGCGGCGGCCTCGTAGAGCGCGCCGCTCGCGCCGGTGTAGAGCCACGGGCGACCGTCGCGGCGGATCACGCTCACCAGATCTTCGGGCGCGAGGAGCTCCGACGCCGTGGCCTTTCCCGAGCAGCGCGTGATCGCTCCGGGCGCGCCGGTCGTCGACGCCGTCGCCGTCGTCCAGCGCTGCCCGCCCTCCGCCGTGAACACGCACCCCCCGTCGGCGATCGCCGCCGCCGCGAGCGCGCCCTCCGGCGTGGGCGGGTGGTAGTCCCAGCGCGCCGGCGTCACGAACAGCGGCGCGAGCGCGTCGATCGAGGGCGCCAGATCGCGCGGCTTCGCCCTGGAAACAGGCTGTCCCGCGCACCCGGCGCCGAGCAGCGCGAGCAGCAGCGCGGCGCGCGGTGGCTTCACGCTCACTCGATCCATCGCGCGATGAACAGGTTGGTCTCGCCGGGCACGGACCCCAGACGATTCGACGCGAACACCAGGTGCTCCCCGTCGGGCGAGAACATCGGGAAGCTGTCGAAGCCGTCGTAGAAGGTGATCCGCTCGAGCGGCGGCATCCCGGTGCTGTTCGGAGGCGCCTCGGGATCGACCACGTACAGATCGAAGTTCGGCGCCTTGCCCGGCATCGGCGACGCGTCGAGGTTCGAGGCGAAGATCACCCGCCGCGAATCCGGCAAGAACGCCGGGGCAAAGTTGGCTTTTCCGTTCTTGGTCACCGCGCGCGCGTTCTGCCCCTCGGACCCCCCGACCATGATCTCCAGCGCCGTCGGCCGCACCAGGTGCTTCGCCAGCAGCCCGCGGTAGTCGTCGAGCTCGGCGCCCACGGGCCGGCTCGCGCGCCACACCAGGCGCCCGCCGTCGGGCGAGAACGTCGCGCCGCCGTCGTAGCCCGGCGTGCTGGTGATCCGGTGGATGTCGGAGCCGTCGATCCTCGCCGTGTAGAGGTCGATGTCGCCGTCGCGGGTGCTGGTGAACACCATCCGCGATCCATCGAAGGCCATGGTCGTCTCGGCGTCGTAGCCCGGCCCGACGACGAGCGGCCGCCGATCGGATCCATCGGGTTTTGCCGAGTAGATGTCGAACTCGTCGAGCCCCCAGGTGTACCCGAGCGAGCGATCGGCCTTCGGCGGACAGGCCGCGCCCGAAGCGTGCGTCGACGAGTAGACGATCCGATCGCCGCCCGGGTAGAAGAACCACCCGCAGGTGGTCTTCCCTTCGCCGCTGGAGACCCGCTTCGTCTCGCCGTTGCCGAGGTCGATCACGAACATCTGATCGCAGGCCGCGCCGTCGCGCGTGGACTGGAAAATGAGGTGTTTCCCGTCGGGCGAGAAGTACCCCTCGGCGTTCTCGCCCTGCGCGAACGTGAGCTGCCGCAGCTCGCTCAGGTGGCGCTCGCGCGGGTCGTTCGCGACGCTCTTGCCGGCGCGGACGCTGAACGGGATCCACTCGGGCGTCGCGGTGGTCACGGCCGTCGGCATGTACCCCAGCGGCTCTTTCGGCGCGGGCTCGGCGGACGAGCAGGCTGCGAGGAAGGCCGCAGAGGCGAGGAGCGGGGCAGAGCGAAGCACCGGGGGAGGGTAGTACGAAAGCGGCCCGAGGTTCAGCGCTGGCTCAGGCGCGGCTGTTCGGCGCGTGGATCGCCCGTCCGCTGGCGAACGCGTAGATCGCGCAGAGGAAGACGCCCGCGCTGGGGATCAGCATCGCGGCGTGGTGCAAATGGACGACGGTCATCGCCCCCGCGACGGCCCCGATCATGAACGATCCGGCGATCGTCGCCAGGAGCGCGACCTTGACGATCGCCGGTTTTTCCGGGCTGGAATGGCCGAACGAGAGCCGCACGTGCACTCGCTCGGCGATCGTGCCGCGCCACCAGCGGAACCAGCGGGCGGCCTCGATCCCGAGATCGGTCACCACGCCGGTGAGGTGCGTGGTGCGCACGACCGCGCCCGAGAGCCGGGTGACGAGGCTGTTCTGCACGCCCATCGCCCCGCAGAGCAGCGCGGCCTCGGCGTCTTGCACGCGCGGGTGCTCGGCCGTCGTCAGGCGCGAGAGCAGCATGAACACCACGAGCAGCCCGCCCTCGCAGCAGAGCGTGAACCCGTAGGCATAGGGCACCTTCCCGAAGAAATCGCTCTCGATGGCCATGCTCGCGGCGAACGCGCCGGCGAAGAAGGCGATGATCATGGTCATGGCGCCCGCCGCCGCGTGAAACTCCGCCGCCGCGAGATCGTTGGCGACGCGGCCGACGTTGCCGGTGACATGCGACGTGAACGAGCCGATCAGCAGATACCCCGCCGAGTTCACGAACCCACCGATCAACGCGAGGTAGCCCGCGAGCAGGCGATTCTGCTGGCTGGATCGGCTGGGACCTTGATGCTGGAACATGGGAAGAGCGTGGATCGAGTCGAGTCGAGCTGACCCCGGAAATCGGAGGTCAGCGTCATTCCGCCGCGCCCCGCGCGTCCTTGCGCGACGCAGCCCACGCCCGCATGGAAACCCTGGACTTCGAGCGCGTGCCGGCGTACGTGGAGCCTGGATTTTTCCGCTGCGGAGCCGCTCCATGCGCACCTCGAGATCGTCTTCTTCTCTCGCCCTCTCGGGCCTCACGGCGCTCGCCGTCGTGGGGTGTTCGGGCGATCCCACGAGCCAGGAAAACGACTTCACCAGCGCCGTGGCGACGCTGCTCGACTTCAGCTTCGACGGCGAGGTCGTCACCGCAGCGGGGGCCAACCCGACCGGCGCGATCCGCGCCCAGCTCCTCTACACGGTGGGCACGTTCAACGGGGAAAAGGGCGTCTCGCGGCTCAACGCCGTCCAGCTCACCCACCTGGTCACCGCTGCGCTCCCGAACGGCCTGGCGAGCGTGCGTTACCACGCCAAGCTGCCTGTCGCCTGGGCCTCGAAGACCAACCTGCCCACCACGTACACCCTCTCTCTCCCCCGCCGGCTCGACCCCGATGGACAGGCCTCCTTCCTCGCCAAGTACGCTACCACCTGCGGCGAAGACGGCGGCAAAGAGGTCACCGCGGGGAACTTCTGGTATCACTACCGCCCTCGCGGCGCGGCCTGCAAGCCGGCCGTGGGCGACGTCAGCGTCTCCAAGGCCACCGTCGCGGTGAGCCCGCTCAACAAGGACGGGAAATTCCCCGAGTACCACCGCGTCTGGGAAGACGGCTCGCTCGACATCGTCGCGGTGTTCGGCAAGTACGAGAAGGGCGCCACCAGCAACGACGACGCGGGGATCGCCGCGTACAACGCCTTCCTTCGCGCGGCGATCGAGCGGTTGCCCGGCGCGGCGACAACGCCCCTCGCGCTCCCCGACGCGCCCGGAGCGGCCCTGCCCGACGTCACCCTTCAAGCCACGCTCGACGACGGACGCACGGTGAGCGTGGTGGCCTTGCTCGTCGATGAGGTGGCCTCGGCGCCGCCCTCGTTCGATGCGCGCTTCGGCGAGCTCACCCCGGGAGCCGACGTGGTGATCTACGACGGCCACGCCGGCCTCGGCGCCAACGTCCGCGCGCTCACCCCCAAGGCTCGCTTCTTTCCCGGCAAATACCAGCTCTTCTTCATGAACGGCTGCGACACCTTCGCCTACGAAGACGACTCGCTGGTGAAGACCCACGCCGCCGCGAACGCCGACGATCCGCTGGGATCGAAGTACCTCGACGTCATGCGCAACGCGATGCCGGCGTACTTCAACTCCATGCCCGACGCCTCGATGGCGGTGATCGACGCCCTCCTCGAGGACGCCGCGCCGATTGGCTATGCCGACATCTTCAAGGGCATCGACGCCGCGCAGGTGGTGGTCGTGACCGGCGAGGAAGACAACGTCTACACGCCGGCGTTCGCGCCCGGCCCGCGCTGGTCGGGCTGGGACGACGGCGGCGCGGTGGCCTACAAGCAGACTGCCACCTTCACGACTGGCACGCTCCCCGCAGGCAAATACGTGTTCACCATGACTCCCGACCCCTCCTCGCCGGGCGGAGACGCCGATCTCTACCTTCGCGTCGGCAGCGCGCCGACGATCGCCGCGGCGTACAAGTGCCTGTCGTACAAGTGGAACTCCAACGAGCGCTGCGCGGTGACCCTGACGACGCCGGCCAAGGTGTTCATGCAGACCTCGGGCGACAAGCAGAGCGTGACGTCACCCTACCTGATCCGGGCCTGGCAAGCGTTCCCGTGATCCGCCGCGAGACGCCCCTGAGCGCCGGGGTTTTCCGGTAGGGTCCCGCGCGTGTTCTTCCTCGATCGCGAAGAGCTCCGCGCGCTCGCCCTCGCCAATCGCACCTCGTACCGCGCCGCGCGCCCCTCGCCTCACGCGGTCTTCGACGGGTTCCTCGGCCACGACATCGCGGTCCCCCTCGCCGAGCGATTCCCCGGTCCCGAGCACCCGGGGTGGATGCGCCGCGACTACCGCGAGCAGGCCGCGCGGCTCGGCCAGCTCCAGCGTACGGGCTTTGCCGGGGTCGATCCGGGGCTGCGCCACCTGCTCGCCGAGCTCTCCGGAATGGCCTTCCTCGACTTCCTCGGAGCCCTCACCGGAGTCGAGGGGTTGATCCCGGATCCCCATTTTCGCGGCGCAGGGCCGTCGCTCACGCTCCCCGGCGGTCACCTCGCCTTGCACGCGGACTTCAACCGCGACAGGACCCGTCACCTCGAGCGCAAGCTCACGGTGATATACTATCTCGGCCAGGGCTGGCACCCTTCCTGGGGAGGCGCGCTCGAGCTCTGGGACGAGCCACGCGCGCGCTGCGAGGCGAGCTATCTCCCCTTGCTCGATCGCCTGATCGTCATGGACCACGGCGATAGGTACTGGCATGGTCACCCGACCCCGCTCGCGTGCCCCGAGGGCCGCTTTCGCGCCTCGATCTCCGCGTACTACTACGTCGCTGCGCCGTCGCCCGGGGAAGACAGCGCCCATGGAGCGATCTGGGCTGTCTAGGGTGATCTCGGGCGAGTCGCCCGTCTTGCTCAGACCGGCGCGATCATCAGCGCCTGAAACCGATGCTCCTCGTCGGTCAGCTCGCGCTCGCGCTCGATGAAGCCGTCGCGCCGCTCGGGCGCGCCGTCGCGGGTCACCAGGGCGTCGGCGTAGACCTCGAGGCGCGGCCCGTCGCGCAGGCGATCGATCGGGATCCACGCGGTGCCGTGGCGCGCGCCGAGCAGACCGCCGGCGATGGCGCCGACGGTGTCGGTGTCGTCGCCCTGACTCATGATCGACGCCAGCAGCTCCTCCGGTGATCCGGTGGGAAACAGGCCCACCGCGAGCCCGTGCAGGCCGCCGAGCAGCGCGAAGCCCTGGTTGACGTGAGCCTTGGTGAAGCCGCGCGCGAGGTGCGGCTTGGCGCGCTCCGAGATGGTGGCGCGCAGCCCCGCGAGGTCCTCGGGCAGCGCGGCGAACAGCGCGCGGATCGCCTGCGAAACCAGGGTTTTCCCGCTCCTGTCGATGCCCCATCCCGGGCGGTGCTCCACCCACTCGAGCTCGACCGCGGCCACGTCGTCGGCGAGCCGCGCGCGCACCGCCTCGGCGCTCTCGCCGTTGATCAGCAGCGCGGCGCTGCGAGCGACGGCGAAGGCGATCGCCGCCGCGCGGAGATCGCCGTGGGTCACCAGGCTCGACTCCATCGTCACCTGCGCCAGCTCTTCCGGTCGATCGCGGTAGATGGCGCCGAGCGGCGCGATCCGCATCGCCGCGCCGATGCCCGCCGAGGTGCTGCCCGCGTGCTCGGGCGGCGCGCCGCGCGCGAGCTTGTGCACCGCCTGCTGGAAGTTGCGCCCGTAGCCGCGGAGCGCGCCCCGCTGCATCGCGACCACGAGCCACTCGGCCCAGCGCGCCGGCGACCACGGTCCACCCAGGCACACCGCGATCAGCGCCAGCGCTTGCTGGGTGTCGTCCGAGTGGATCCCCAGCGGCCGCAGACGACGCCGCACCTCGCGCGCCGACGGGATCCGATCGAAGGCATAGTCGTCCGGGAGAGTCGCGTACGCCCCGTAAACGCGCTCGATCTCGTCCTTGCGCCAGCCTTCGATCGGGCAGCCCAGCACGTCGCCCCAGGCGAGACCGAGGAGCGTGCCCCGCGCGCGATCCTCCCATGCCGGCATGTCCATGATCCTATCTTCGCCCGGTCCGAGGGATCCGGGTAGATCTCGGTGTTTGGTTGTCACTCCGGTCCGGTCGGGCCGCCGCGGGCGCCGACGTTTGCTCGTTCGTCCACGCGCAGGTCGGTTGGTGATCGGGGGGACGCACCGGGCTTCGATACTCGATCTGGCCGAGGATCTGGGGAGGATCGCGTACCGTCAGAAGTCTGGCGATCCCGTCGAGCCTGGTCGCACGGTATCCGGGGGTCCTCACGCCTCGCCGTCACGCGCCAGAGCGGCGCGGCCCACATCGACGAAATCGTTCCACGAGGCGCCGTCGATCGGGGCGTCCCCCGGAGCGGGCGACTCGCCGCGCGCGAGCGCTCCGGCGAGCGCGGTCACGGCGAACGCCGCCACGAGCGCGTCGCCCCCGATCCAGAGCCTCGACGGCGCGGCGGCGACGGCCGCGTCGATCCAGCCGATCGGCGCGCGCGCCGAGGCCGCGAGCGTGAGCCCGTGCGGCAGCGGATCGCGAGGATCGGTGATCGGCGCGGCGATCGGGAGATCGATCGGCACCACCGCGCGAGCGCTGGGCGAGCCCGCGCGCGCCGCCACGGCCTCGATCACCCGCCGCGCGAGCGCCTCGGGATCCGTCGCGCCGAGCGCGAGCGGCTCCTTCCCGCGCCACCGATCGACGGCGCGCTCCGCGTCGGCCGAGAGCGCGCGGGGCAGCGCGATCGTCGCGTCGAGGCCCGCGAAGACCTCGATCACGATCCGCCCATCGGCGAGCGCGCCCACGCCGAGCAGCGCGGCCGGCCGGTGATCGACCGCGATCCACTCGCGCCCGAAGTAACGCGCCGGCGCCCCGCCGCGCGAGAGCCCCGCGAGGAACCCGCGGACGTTGCGGTTGAGCAGCGTCCGCGCCGTCGCGTCGGGGTGCAGCGCCGCCACGTGCGGGAGCGCCAGCGTCCAGACGATGGCCTGGGACCCGATGTACACGGCCGTACCCGTCGTGCAACGCCGGAGCACAGGTGTACCCACCGTGGCACACGCGGCGAGATCGACGACGCGGCCCGCGATCTGGAGCGCCCCGAGCACCACGGCCGGCCCCGAGACGAGGCTCGCGGTGATCGCCGCGTCGCCGCCGCGCGCGAGATCGAGCACGGCCGGCGCGAGCGCGAGCGCCTCGGCGAGGGGCCGCGCCGCGGGGTCGACGATCTGCACGATCGATCTAGCGGCGCGCGAGCAGGGCGCGCGCGAGCTTGCGCTTCTGGAGCTGCCCGCGGCGCAGCACCCAGATCCGCACCGCCCGCCCGGCCGCCACGTAGATCGCCCACCACAGCAGCACGCCCGCGACGAGCGAGGCGCCCGCGCCGAGGAACGACCACGGCCGATCGAAGCCCACCGAGTTGCGCACGCCGATCACCGCGACGAAGAAGCCGGCGAAGATGGCGAAGAAGCGGACGATCATCCCGCGACGAGCGCCGTAGTCGACGCGCTGGTGCTTCCACACCGCGTCGGGGAGGTCCTGCGCGCGGGCGTCGGACGTGTGGATGAGCTGGCCACCGCAGGAGTCGCAGCGAAAGCCGCCGGGCGAAACCTCGTGACATCTCGCGCAGATCTTGACCACGGGCTATGCATAGCACGGTGGCCGAACCGGCAGACCTGCTCGCGATCCTCTGCAATCCCGACGCGTCGCTCAGGCAGCGCGGTGAGGCCGGCGACGCGCTCGCGGCCCTCGGCGACCCGCGCGCGCTCGCGGTGGATCGCGCGGTGATCGCCGAAGGATCGTTCCTCTTCGGCGGCGGCGAGGTGGGCGCGAGCACCGCGCGCCGCGTTCATCTCTCCACGTACGCCATCGATCGCTACCCCGTGACGGTCGCCGCCTACGCCGAGTTCATCGCGGCCGGAGGCTACCGCGAGCGCCGCTACTGGTCGCGCGCCGGCTGGCGCTTCCGTTGCGCAAAAAGCCTTGCAAAACCCAGGTTCTGGGGCGAAGCGGAGTGGTCGCTCTACCTCGTCCCGAACCACCCCGTCGTCGGCGTCAGCGCCTACGAGGCCGAGGCCTACGCGGCCTTTCGCGAGGCGCGGCTGCCGAGCGAGGCCGAGTGGGAGAAGGCGGCCCGCGGCACCGACGGTCGGCGTTTTCCCTGGGGAAACGAGTGGATCGACGACGCCTGCGGGGTCCGCGGCCAGGGCCCGCGTGGCACCCTCCCCATCGGCGCCTACCCGCGCGGGACGAGCCCGTATGGCCTCTCCGACGTGGTCGGCTGCGTCTGGCAATGGTGCGCCGACGCGGCCGACGATGACGCCGAGCCCGGCGACGAGGATCCCTTCGTGGATCCCGACGACTATGAAGAGGGAGCGAAGCGCGTCACCAAGGGCGGCGGCTGGAACAACCTCGCGTGGAGCATCTCGTGCCCCGGGCGGAACGGGTACCCGCCCGACGCTCAGTTCTCGAATGTCGGCTTTCGCTGCGCTGTCGGGCCCGAGCTCACCCGAACGGGTTGACTCCATTGCCAGCAGCGCCTAGGACTGCCCCTACGTAACCCTCACGCATACGTAAGGGTCTGGGTTCACCTGATGCGACCTGTCCGCCACCTCCCCGTTGCGCCCCCGGCGCCCGCTTCGCGCACCAGCACCGTCGACGACGGCGTTTCCGCGTACGCGGAGGACGGGCTCGACGTGCGCGACGACTCGGGCGAGGGGCTGCTCCAGGTCGGCGACATCGCCAAGGTCAGCGGCAAGACGGTCCGGGCCATTCACCACTACGAAGAGGTGGGGTTGCTCCAGCCTCACGCCCGCTCCAAGGGGCGTTATCGCCTCTACGACCAGGCCGCCGTCAACCGCGTCCGGTGGATTGGCAAGCTCCACGATCTCGGCCTCTCGCTCTCGCAGATCCAGGAGATTGTCCGCACCTGGGAGAGCGCGCCTTCGGCCCCCGACGCCATGAGCCGGATGCGCGCCGTCTACCTGCAAAAGCTGGAAGAGACCCGCGCCCAGATCGCCCACCTGGCCTCTCTGGAGCACGAGCTCGAGGCCAGCATTCGTTACCTCGACGACTGCGACACCGTCTGTGACCCGGGCGAGCTCGTCCGGGCCTGCACCAACTGCAACCATCACGACAAGAGTCGACCCGAGCCCGAGCTCGTGTCGGGACTCCACGGCGGAAACGGCCGGGCTGCCGCGGCTCGCGCGCGGCTCACGCCCTGACGCCGGAGCTTGAGCGAGAGAGAACGACCATGGCTGTAAAGACCCCCATCTACATGGACTACCACGCGACGACGCCCGTCGATCCGCGGGTGCTCGACGCGATGCTGCCCTACTTCAACGAGAAGTTCGGCAACGCGGCCAGCCGCAGCCACATTTACGGCTGGACGGCCGAAGAGGCCGTGTCCACGTCGCGCGAGAAGATCGCCGCCCTGATCGGCGCCTCGAACCCGAAGGAGATCGTCTTCACCTCGGGCGCGACCGAGGCCGACAACATGGCCCTCAAGGGCGTGGCCGAGTTCTACAAGGACAAGGGCAACCACATCATCACCACGGTGATCGAGCACAAGGCCATCCTCGACACGTGCAAACGCCTCGAAAAAGAGGGGTTCACCGTCACCTACCTGCCGGTCGACACCAAGGGCATGGTCAGCGCCGAGTCGGTGGAAAAAGCCATCACCGACAAGACCATCCTGGTGAGCGTGATGCTCGCCAACAACGAGGTCGGCACGGTGCAGCCCATCGCCGAGATCGGGAAGATCACCCGCGCCCGCGGCGTGCTCTTCCACAGCGACGCGGTCCAGGGCATCGGCAAGGTGCCCTTCAACGTCGAGTCCATGAACGTGGATCTGGCCTCGATCACCGCCCACAAGATGTACGGGCCCAAGGGCATCGGCGCGCTCTACGTGCGGCGATCCAAGCCCCGCGTGCGGATCACGGCGCAGATGGACGGCGGAGGCCACGAGTTCGGCATGCGCTCCGGCACCCTGAACGTGCCGGGGATCGTCGGCTTCGGCCGCGCCGCCGAGCTGATGATCGCCGAGGGCGCCGAGGAGGCCAAGCGGCTCATTGGCCTGCGCGATCACCTCTACAAGCGCCTCACCACGGCGCTCGAGTCGGTGAACCTCAACGGCTCCTGGGAGCACCGTTTGCCGGGCAACCTCAACGTCTCCTTCAGCTTCGTCGAAGGCGAAGCGATGCTGATGGCCATCAAGGACGTCTGCGTCTCTAGCGGCTCGGCCTGCACCAGCGCCAGCCTGGAGCCCTCGTACGTCCTCCACGCGATGGGCATCGGCGACGACCTCGCCCACTCGTCGATCCGCTTCGGCCTCGGCCGCTTCAACACCCTGGAAGAGGTCGACTTCGTCGCCGACCTCGTGATCAGCAAGGTCAACGGCCTCCGGGAGATGTCTCCCCTGTACGAGATGCACAAGGAGGGAATCGACCTCTCCACGGTGCAATGGGCAGCACACTGACCCGCTCGGTCTGACCGAAGATTTTCGAGGAGTACGATCATGGCATACAGCGAAAAAGTCATCGAGCACTACGAGAACCCCCGCAACGTCGGCACGCTCGACAAGAGCGACGATCAGGTGGGGACTGGCCTCGTCGGGGCGCCGGCCTGCGGCGACGTGATGCGCCTTCAGATCAAGGTCGGCGACGACGGCCGGATCGAGGACGCCAAGTTCAAGACCTTCGGCTGCGGCTCGGCGATCGCGTCGTCGTCGCTCGCGACCGAGTGGCTCAAGGGCAAGACGGTCGACGAGGCCGAGACGATCAAGAACAGCATGATCGCCACCGAGCTCAACCTGCCCCCGGTGAAGATCCACTGCTCGGTCCTCGCCGAGGACGCGATCAAGAGCGCCATCGCCGATTTCCGCTCGAAGCAGGCCGCGAAGAAGTCGCTCGCGAGCGGCTGATCGAGGCCTCTGCGCCGCGCCTCCAGGAGAGGTCCGTGATCATGGAAACGATGAGCACCGAAACGAAATCCACCGAGATCCTCGGGCCCGGCTTTGTGAAGACCGCGCCGCTCGAGACCGGCGTGTCGAAGAAGACGATCGCGGTCTCGCCCGCGGCCGTCGAGGCCGTGCGGATGCAGCTCAAGAAGCGCGGCACGCCCGAGGGGGCGATCCGCGTCGGCATCCGCGGCGGTGGCTGCTCGGGCTTCTCCTACGTGATCGAGTTCGAGGACGCGCCGCCCCGCACCGGCGATCTGGTCCTCGAGTTCACCGAAGAGGGGAAGGCCAAGGTCGCGGTCATCTGCGACAAGAAGAGCATTCTTTATCTCGGCGGCTCGGTGCTCGACTGGGAGAAGACGCTGATGTTCCAGGGGTTCAAGTTCAAGAACCCGCAGGAGGCGACGCGCTGTGGGTGCGGTCACTCCTTCACCGTGACCTGATCATGGCCGATCCCTTCGAGACGCTCGGCGTGGAGCCACGGTTCGATCTCGATCTGAGCGCCCTCGAGCAGCGCCACCGCGACCTGTCGAAAGCGCTCCATCCCGACCGGTACACCGGCGCTCCCGCGGCGGAGCGAAGGCTCTCGCTGGGCCGCGCGATCGACGTCAACGAGGCGTTCCGCGTGCTGCGCGATCCGATCCGCCGGGCCGAGGCGCTGCTGAAGAAGAGCGGCGCGACCGTGGGCGAGACCGGCGAGCCGGCGGCGCCGCCCGCGCTGCTGATGGAGATCATGGAGGTCCGCGAAGAGCTGTCCGACGCGGCGCGCGTCAAGGATTTGCCCGCGATCCTCCGCCTCGGCGCGACGATGACCGCGCGCCAGGACGCCGCGCTCACGAAGCTCGCGAAGGCCTTTGGCGACGCTGTGAGCGAGCCCGCGAAGATTGGCTCTGCGCTCCCCATCCTCGGCGAGCTGCGCTATGTGCGCCGCTTCCTCGACGAGGTCTCGGCCCTCGAAGAAGAGCTGAGTCCGTAGGCTTTTTCGCGACGATTGGCACCATGACGCTCCTCGAAATTTTCGATCCCAAAGCCGCGGCGCGCCCGGTCGGCATCGACCTCGGCACCACCAACTCGCTCGTGGCCCGCGTCCGCGACGACAAGCCGCAGGTCATCGCCGACTGCAACGGCGCGCGCCTCTTGCCCTCGGCCGTTCACTACGACGCGCGCGGCGCGGTGATCGTCGGCACGCCCGCGCTCCTGCTCGCCGCCGAGCACCCGCGCGAGACCATCGTCAGCGTCAAGCGCTTCATGGGTCGCGGCGCCGACGACGCCGAGACCAAGCGCCTCGGCACCTACGATTTCGCCGCGCCGACCACGCCCGAAGAGGCCAAGAGCGTCCGATTCAAGATCCACGATCGCACGGTGACGCCGGTCGAGGTCTCGGCCGAGATCCTCAAAGCCCTGCGTTTGCTGGCCGAAGACGAGCTTCGAACCGTCGGCGGCGTGGTGATCACCGTGCCCGCGTACTTCGACGACGCGCAACGCCAGGCCACCAAGGACGCGGGCCGCCTCGCCGGTCTCGACGTGCTCCGCCTGCTCAACGAGCCCACCGCCGCGGCGCTCGCCTACGGCCTCGAGAAGCAGCAAAACGGGCTGTTCGCGGTCTACGATCTCGGCGGCGGCACCTTCGACGTCACCATCCTCCTGCTCGACAACGGCGTGTTCCAGGTGAAGTCCACCGGCGGCGACAGCGCCCTCGGCGGCGATGACATGGACCGCGCGCTGGCGACGCGCTTCCTCGCGGAGATGGGCGCTCCCGAAGGCGATCACGGCCTGGTGCGCCTGGCGCTCGACGCGGCGAGGCAGGTCAAGCACGGCCTCACCGACCACGACGAGGTGGAGATCGAGCTCCCGATCGTTGGTGGTGCAACGAAAAAAATCACGGTAAAGCGTGCCGATTTCGACGCGATGATCGCGCCGATCATCGAGCGCACCGGCGTGGCGTGTCGGCGCGCGCTGCGCGACGCGGGCGTGAAGCCCGAGGAGCTCGACGGCGTGATCCTGGTCGGCGGATCGACGCGCGTTCCGGCCGTGCGCGCCTACGTGGAGAAGATCTTCGGCAAGGCGCCGCTCGGCGACATCAACCCCGACGAGGTCGTGGCCCTCGGCGCGGCGATCCAGGCCGACATCCTCGCGGGCGAGAACGCCCACGCGGGCGAGGTGCTGCTGCTCGACGTGCTCCCGCTCTCGCTCGGGATCGAGACCATGGGCGGCGTCGCCGAGAAGATCCTCCCGCGCAACACCACGATCCCCGCGGGCGCGCGGCAGATGTTCACCACCTACGCCGACAACCAGACCGGGTTCGATCTCCACATCGTGCAGGGCGAGCGCGAGCTGGCGGCCGACTGTCGATCGCTGGCGCGCTTCGTTTTGAAGGGGATCCCGCGCATGCCGGCCGGGCTCGCGCGGCTCGAGGTCACCTTCCGCGTCGACGCCGACGGGCTGCTCGGCGTGACCGCGAAAGAGACGACGACCGGCGTCGAGCAGCACGTGCAGGTCGTGCCGAGCTACGGCCTCTCCGACGAAGAGGTGGAGACGATGCTGCTCTCCGCGCTCGACCACGGCGAGGAAGACTTCGAGAAGCGCCGGCTGATCGAGGCCCGCGTCGAGGCCGAGCAGGTGCTCGCGGCCACGCGCAAGGCGCTGGCGGCGGACTCCGATCTGCTCTCCGACGACGAAAAAGCCCGGGTAACGAAGGCGATTTCGGATCTCGAGGGCGCGGTCCTCGGCGACCGCACCGCGGCGATCACCACCCGCACCGAGGCCCTCGACGACGCCACCCACGCGTGGGCCGGTCGCCGGATGGATCGCGCGGTGGCGCGGGCGATCGAGGGGAAGAACCTTTCTGACGTGGAGCACGACGTGGCCGCGGCGGCCGGCGTCGACGCGCACGTCGAGGCTCACGCGAGCATGACGAGGCCGAGCTGATGGCGAAGGTTCGATTCCTGGCGCACGGGCGCGACTGGATTGTGGCGGTGCCGGTCGGCACGTCGCTCCTCCAGGCTTCCAAGTCGATTCATGCTCCCGAGGGCGACGCCTGCGGCGGCGTCTGCGCGTGCTCGACCTGCCATGTCTACGTGACCCAGGGCAAAGAGCTGCTGAAGGACGCCGAGGAAGAAGAGGAAGACATCCTCGACAAGGCCTTCGACGTGAAGGCCACGAGCCGCCTCGGCTGCCAGGCGATCATCGCGATGGAGGGTGATATCGAGTGCGAGATCACCCGCGAGAGCCTGGACGCGTTCTACAACGAGCACCCGCAAGAGAAGGACCCGCGCAAGGCGCATTGAGCGCTGACGCAATTTCGCGTCAGGGGCTGCTGCCACCATCGCCGTGGTCGCCGCGCTTCTGCTGCTTCTCGTGCGCCGCGCGTAGCTCGGCGACGGCGCTGCCCGCGCGGGCAAACGCCTTGCGCGCGGCGACCGCGAGATCGACGGCGGCCTCGTGCGCGGGCTCGGTGCTGAAGATCGCCACGACGTGCTGAGCCGCCGTCTTCCGGCCGATCGGCACCAGGAAGAACGTGAGGGCGGCCAGGAGGAGCACCAGGCCGTTGACGACGCGCTTCACGAAGTCGCCGAGCACTGGACGCCAGGCTAGGAGCGCGCCGCGCGGCGGGCCAAATTTCCTGTCCCGGAGCGCGCGATGTCGGCTACGCCTCACCGCATGGTGGCCGATCTTCCCGTGCGACTCCGCGCCGTCGCGCGCGCGTTGCTGCGCGGCGGATCGGGCAGCGTCGGGATCGTCGCGGCGGTGATCTTCGTGCAGCGGCTCGCGCTGCCGCTGAGCGTGCTGTGGTTCGGCGAGCAGGGGTATCTCACCGCGACCGCGGCGCTCCTGGGCGCGGCAGCGCTGAGCTTCGTTCGCGCGCGCGCGGCGGATCGCCTCGCGCGCGCGGTGCGCCTCAACCTGCTCGAGCTCTACCTCGCGCCGTTCGAGCGCGGGCCGGTGCCGTCGCTGCCCACTGCCGACACCGTGACCGCGCGCCTCGCGACGGCGATCCCCACGCTGATTGGCTGCTCCGTCGAAGGTCTGGCGACCGCGATCGGCGCGGCCTTCGCGGTGCCCGCGGTCGCGCTCTTGCTCGCGTGGAAGCTCGGCCTGCTCGTGCTGGTGCCGCTCGGCGCGGCGGGGCTCGCGGGCGCCGTGGTCACGCTCCTCGCGTCGCGCGCGGTCGATCGCGCCTGGACCGCGTCGTGGGAGCGATCGCGATCGCTGCTCACCACGGCCGCCGCGGGCTGGGACGGCGCACTCGATCTCCGCGCGCACGGCCGCGCTCACCTGTTCGCCGATCGTCTTCGCGGCGAGGCCAACGGGTGGTCGCGGGCCGAGGGCAAGGCGCGGATCATCAGCGCGGTGGCCACGTGGGGCGCGCTCGGCGCGACGCTCGCCGCCGCGGCCACGTCCGCGGCGCTGCTCGGCGGTCGCTTTGCGCCGACGCGTGCCCCGGGCGCGACGGGGGAGGTGTACCTCGCGTTTCTCCTTGTTTTAGCGGCGATCCCCACGCTCCAGGCGCTCTCCGGATCCGTGGCGACGATCGCGGCCTCGCGCGACGAGCTGGTCAGCGCGGCGCAGCAGCTCGCGCTCGCCGCCGCGGCGACCAGCGCCGAGGCCGACGATCCGATCGACGCCACCGCGCAGATCCGCCTGGAAAACGTGGGCTATTCGTACCCACCGTCGGCGAACGAGGCGCGTGGCAACGAGGCGCTGCGCGACGTGACCCTGACGCTCGAGCCGGGCGAGAGCGTGGCGATCGTCGGCCCCAACGGCGCGGGCAAGACCACGCTGCTCCATGTTTTGCTCGGTGTTCTGCGGCCGGATCGCGGGCAGATCTTCGTCGGCGGCCGCGAGGCGCGCCTCGACAACCGGCGCTTCCGCGAGCGCGTGGCGTTCCTGTCGCAGCGGCCGTTCGCGCTCGACGGCGCGTCGATCGCCGAGAACCTCCGCGCCTTCGATCCCGCGCTGACCGACGCGCGCCTCATCGCCGCGCTGAGCACCGTCGGCCTCTGGTCGCTCCTGCGCGCGCGCGTGGCCACCGACGCCGCCGCGCTCGCGCTGGCGCACGCCGAGCTCTCGAGCGGGCAATCGCGGCGGATCATGCTCGCGCGCGCCCTGCTCCGCGACGCCGATCTCCTGGTCCTCGACGAGCCAGAGGCCCACCTCGACGCCGCGAGCGTGGACGAGCTCGCCGCGATCTTGCGCGGCGTCGCCCGCGAGCGGCGGATCGTCGCCGTCGTCCACGATCGCGCGCTCGCCGGCTTCGCCGATCGGATCCTGGAGATCACCGCGCCCGAGGCTCCTCATGATTGATCGTCGTCGCGCGAATTGTTCGGCCCGTCCGCGCATCCGTCGTGCACCGTGGATCCCGTCATGACCGCTCCTTCGCCGCTCCTCCGCGCCCTCCGCGATCCTTCGGTCTCGCTCCGGACGCAGAGCCCGTCGGCCCACGCCGAGGCCCTCCTGCGCGGCCACGTGCTCGCGCAGGTCGCGCGCGCGCTCGACGTTCTCGGGGCGCCGGCGCTGCTCGTGAAGGGCGCCGCGCTGGCGCTCACCGTCTATCCCTCGCCGGCGTCGCGCCCGATGCAGGACGTCGATTTGCTCGTCCGCCGCGCCGATCGCGATCGGATCCTCGCGGCCCTCGTCGCCGCGGGGGGCGTGGTCCACGCCGATCCCGATCGCCCGCTCACCGGCGATTTTCTGGGCGAAACCGCGGTGATGATGCCCGCCGGATCGACGCCGTTCCTCGTCGAGATCCACACCTCGCTCGACAACCTCGTGCCGCGCCCGATCGATGAAGCGGGCCTGTTCGCGCGCGCGATCCCGGCTCCCGGCCTGCCTGGCCTCCTCGTCCTCGACCTCGTCGATCACACCTTGCTCATCGCCCTCCACGCCGCTGGCCACGAGCTCCGACACTGCGTCGCGATGCTCGATCTCGAGCTGATTTTCCGCGGCGGTGTCGACCTCGACGCCCTGGTCCACCGCGCCTCGGAGTGGCGCCTGACCACGGTGATGTACGCGGTGATGTCCGCGCTCCTCGCCCTCGGCGCGGCGTCGATCACGCCGGCTCACGTGGCCGCGTTCGACCCCGGACCGATCCGTCGCCTCCTCATCGAGCGCGTCCACCACCCGGCCGCCGCGCTCGATCCGCCGCGCCCCGGTGGCCTCGGGATCCCCTGGATTTTACGGCAAATCCCGCTGCGCGACGATCTCGCGGCCTATGGCCTCGGGCTCGGCAAGTACGCGGCCGCGCGCGCGCGCGAGCGCCTCGGTGAACGCCACGACTCGCCCGCGCAACGAGTCACCCGCGCGATGCGACGAGAACCGACGACGATGGCGGCCCCCCCGCGGCCCGGGCAAGATGCGGCCGTGAGCTACCAGGTTCCTCTGTGGGTCAAGGCGCTGCTCGCGGTCGACCGCGTCACGCTCCGCCTCGACAGCCTCCGCGACGGTGTCCGCGACGAGCTCTTGCTCGCGTGGATCCGCCAGGAAGACCGCGCCGGCCTCACCGCGGCCGTGTACGCCGAGCAGCAAACGTACTTCCCCGGCGGGCACCGCTTCCAGAGCGGCCTCTTCCCCTGGGAGCGAAAAGCCTTTGATTCGCCGCTGTTTCCGCGCAGCGGCCGCGTCCTCATCGGCGCCGCGGGCGCGGGGCGCGAGCTCGTCGCCCTCCAGGAGCGCGGCTTCTCGGTCGTCGCGTTCGACCCCTGCGCGCCCTTCGCCGATGCCGCGCGCGGGGTCGCCGATCCCGCGAAATCCACGGTGATCCACGCCTCGTACGCCGATCTCGTCGCCGCCGCCGAGGGGCGCGGAGGCCCGCTCGCCGCGGCGATCGAGGGCGCGCCGTTCGACGCCGTCGTCCTCGGCTGGGGCAGCCTCTCGCACGTGCTCCCGTCGAGCGAGCGGACCTCGCTCCTCCGCGCGGTCCACACCCTCGCGCCGAACGCGCCGGTGCTCACCAGCTTCGCGATCGAGGTCGACAGCTCGGCGCCGCCCGAGAGCAAGGGCCGCGTGCGCGACACGCTCCGACGCGTCTTCGGCGCCCTCCGCGCGCCCGGCGTCTCCGAGGCCGGCGATCACTTCTTCCTCAACGGAGGCTTCTTCGCCTACCTCGGCAGCGACGAGATCGTGCGCCTCGCCTGGGCCGCCGGGTACGAGGTGGCTCACTACGAAGACACCTCGTATCCCCACGCGATCCTCGTCCCGATCGGCTCCCCGGGCGGGAAAAGCCCGCGCGGATGAACGCCGCCGGATCCGCGCGCAACCAGGGACAAGCGGAGTAACTTCGCCCGGGGGAGCACCGCACCGCGGGGCGCTTCGTTGTGCCGCCCGGGCCAGCATGGTAGCGTCCGGCGCGCGAAACCCGAGGAAAGACGATGGAAGACAGCGAGAATCGAACCGATCGAAAAGAGCAAGCGCTCCCCGTCGCCGCCGCGAGCGAGGACCTGCGCAAGCCCTACGAAGCCCCCCGGCTGGTGAAGAAGCGGTCGGTCTCGCGGGCCACCCTGGTCACCGCGATGGGGCCCATGGCCTCCGGCCTGACCATGACGGGCTGATCTCCCACCGTGGGGCGCTCTCGGGCGCCTGGCGCGGCGTGGAATCGATTCAGGAGTCCAATGAGCGCCGCCTTGATCGCCTTCCACGTCACGGATCGCTGCCAGCTCGACTGCCAGCATTGCCTCCGCGATCCCGAGCAAACCCCCAAAGACCTCCCGCTCGCCCTCATCGAGAAGGTGCTGGCCGAGGCCCGCTCCATTTACCGGAGCGCCCAGGTCGCGCTCACCGGCGGCGAGCCCACGTTGCACCCGCATTTCGAGGGGATCCTCGACGCGATCGTCAAGAACGACCTCACCTGGCACCTGGTCACCAACGGCAAGCGGTTCCCGCGCTTGCTCGAGCAGCTCAAGGCCGTCCCCGAGCGCAAGGCGCACCTCACGGCCGTCAACTTCAGCCTCGACGGGGCGACCGAGGCCACGCACGACGAGATCCGCGGCAAAGGCAGCTTCCGCGAGGTGATGCTCGGCGCCACGCTCTGCGTCGCGCACGGCATTCCCTTCCTGCTCCAGATGGTGATCAACGCCAAGAACGTGGCCGAGATCGAGGCGATGGGCATCCTCGCCAGCCAGGTCGGGGCCGACCGCGTCTCGTTCTCCATGCTCCAGCCCACAGGCACGCTCCACGACGGCGTCCTCTACCTCCCTCCCGCCGCCTGGCGCGACGCGCAGGACCGGATCGAGCGGCTCGGGTCGATGCTGAAGATCCCTGTCGCCATGCCCGAGGGCTTCTACACCGAGCAGCCGTTTCACGTGTGCGAGCCGTTCAAGAGCCAGCAGCTCCACATCGACGTGAAGGGCCGATTGAACCTCTGCTGTCAGCACTCGGGTATCCCCGGCGACGGCACCCGCACCGACGTCGCCGGCGATCTCCACGAGATGAGCCTGATCGAGGCCCATCGCCGCCTCCTCGTCATCATTCATCAGGCCCAGAGCGACAAGCTCGCTCGCATGGCCAAAGGCCCTCTCACCGAGTGGGAGCGCTTCCCCTGCAACGATTGCATGAAGTACTTCGGCAAGCCGCACTGGGAAGGCCAGGGCGCGCAGGGTCCCGAGGCGCAGCGCGAGCGCTGGCGCGGCGCGTGGTCTCCGCGGCTCCTCCCCGTCGTGCGATGATGACCACGCTGGGCGCGATCCCGCACCACCTCCGCCTCGGCGCCCAGACGCTCTCGCTGCGCTTTCGCCTCGATCGGATGCTGCGGAGGCACTCGCTGCCAGGGCTCCTCGGCGCCCTCACGCCCAGGCACGCTTCGCCGCAAAAAATCCCGCTCCCCGCGGTGGAAGACGCCCTCCTCGCCGCAGAGCGGGTGATCGAGCGCCTCCGCGTCGTCCCCGATACGTGCCTGTACCGCGCCCTCGCCCGCTATGCCGTCCTCCGCGGCGCGGGCCACCCGGTGCGCTTCGTCATGGGGCTCTCTCCTCGCGCCCCCGACATCGAGGGTCACGCCTGGGTCGAGCTCGACGGAGCGCCGATGGGCGAGACGGTGGACGACGACATGGTCATCACCTACGCGTACCCGCAGCCATGAGCGAAATGCAGCCCCATCCCCAGGCCCTCTTCACCGAGCTCGACGACGGCACGGGCGTGCTGCTCCACCTCGAGACCAAGTTCTATTTCACGCTCAACCCCACCGCGGTCGTGGTGTGGAAATCGCTCGGCCAGGGGGCCTCGACGGCGGCGATCGCCGACAAGCTCACGGCCACGTTCAGGGTCGAGCGCGACGTGGCCGAGCGCGACATCGCAGCCATCCTCGAAGAGATGCTGTCCGGCGGCCTGGTCCTGCAAAAAAAGGCCTGAACGCGTGCCCTGCGTCGCGCTCTACGGCACCACGCTCGCGTGGTCGTGCGAGGGCCACTCCAGCGATCCGCTCGCCGATCTCCTGGCCTTCCTGACCCCGCCCGCCGCTGCCGGACCGGCCGCGATCCGCTTCACGATCCGCCTGGCCGAGGCCGGGACCGAGCTGGATCCGGCGCGAGAGGGCTTTGTCCCCTCGTTCTTTCACGGTATTGTCCAGGCCTACGACGCGCCGGAAGGATTCCTGCTCTGGGACCGCGCCTCGCGGATCCACGTCTCGCTCGACGGCTCGGTGATCCAGGCCAGCCTCGTGCCGGGAGAGCGGGAGATCATCGCCGGATCCACGGCGGTGATGCTCCAGATCGCGCTGACCCTGGCGCTGCGACGCGAGCACCTCTTTCACCTCCACGCCGCCGCGGTGATGCATCGCTCGGGCGCGGGCGTCCTCGTCGTGGGCGGCTCCGGCGCGGGAAAGACGACGACCACGCTCGCGCTGCTGGAGGCGGGCTACGACTACCTCGTCGATGATTGCCTGTTTCTGCGGCGACTCCCCACCTCGGGCCAGGTCGACGTGCTGGCGTTCCCGCGCGAGTTTCACCTCGGGCCGGCCACGCTCTCCGCATTTCCCCGCCTCGCCGCGCTCGCAGGCCCTCTCTCGGCCCGCGCCGACAAGCGGCCAGTCGATCCGCGCGACGCCTATCCCGATCGCGGTCGCAAAGCGTGGACGCCGGTGAAGGGCGCGGCGCTCGCGGTGTTTCCCACCGTCACGACGGACGCCGAGACCACGATGGTACCAATCCCCAAGGCCGAGGCCTTTGGCCACCTGCTGGCGTCGAGCGCGGCGCTGGTGATCGCCGGGATCCCCAACCGCGACGAGAACCTGGCGTTGCTACGCGATCTGCTGGAGGTGTCGAGTTGCCGCGAGCTCCGGCTCGGGGCAGACGCGCTGATCGATCCGCGAGGCGTCGTGGGAGATCGCCTGGAGCGAGAGATCGAGCGCGGGTAGCGATCAGGCGGCGAGGCGCTCTTCCGAGGCCTGGTACGTCTCGCGGAGCGCGTCGGCGAGCAGGCGACGGCCGCGGTGGAGGCGGCTCATCACGGTACCCACGGGCACGCCGAGGCGCGAAGCCGCGTCCTTGTAGGACATCTCCTCGATGTCGACGAGCACCACCGCATCACGGAACCCGCGGGGGAGCTGGTCGAGCGCGCCGGCGACGGGCGGAGAGAGATCCTGCATCGGAGCGGCGGCGTCAGGCATCGTCCAGGCGCAGGGATCGGACGAGAGAACGTCCATCGCGTTGCGCTCCCGACGACCGCGGCGACAGCGGGTGACGAATACGCTGAAGAGGATCTGATAGACCCAGGCGCGGAGGTTGGTGCCAGGCTGATACTGAGCCTCGAAGCGCATCG
>JBDTXR010000014.1:0-45602 GCA_040006075.1 Byssovorax sp.
GCGCCGAGGCAGAGGGTGGAGACCTTGAGGCCGGAGTGGCCGAGAGAGCGGTAGTGCATGGGATCCTCGGTTCAGCGTGGTCGCGGCGTGGATGGAGGGCAGTCGTCGCGGCGACTATAGCTGTTCTCGCGCCGCGGGCGCGCTACCCTCCCGCCCGATGTTTCACCCCCTCGTCGCGACCTGGCTCCTCCGCCGCTTCGGGGCGCCCACGCCGGTCCAGGAGCAGGCCTGGCCGATCCTCGCGGCGGGCGGCGACGCGCTGATCACCGCGCCCACCGGCGCTGGCAAGACGCTCGCCGCCTTCCTTTCGTGCCTCGATCGCCTGGTGGTCGAATCGTCGGCGGGGACGCTGCCCGAGCGCACCTCCGTGGTCTACGTGTCGCCGCTCAAGGCGCTGTCCAACGACGTGCAGAAGAACCTCGACGAGCCCATCGCCGAGATCACGGCGCTGGCGGGCGAGCTCGGGTACCCGGCGCCGCGGATCACCACCGCGGTGCGCACCGGCGACACGCCCGCGAAGGAGCGGCGCCACAGCCTCAAGCACCCGCCGCACGTGCTGGTGACCACGCCCGAGTCGCTGTTCATCCTGCTCACCTCGGAGTCGGGGCGGCGCGGGCTCGAGCACGTTCAGACGATCATCCTCGACGAGATCCACGCCATCGCCGGCGACAAGCGCGGCGCGCACCTGGCGCTCTCGATCGAGCGGCTCGACGATCTGGTGGTCCGCGCCGGCAACCCGCGGCCGCAGCGGATCGGGCTCTCGGCGACGATCCGGCCGATCGAGACGGCGGCCCGGCTGCTGGTCGGATCGAGCGCGCCGATGCCGACGATCGTCGACGCGGGGCAGCTCCGTGAGCTCGATCTGGCGATCGAGGTACCCGACGACGAGCTGGGCGCGGTGTGCACGAACGAGCAGTGGGACGAGCTCTATGGTCGGCTCGCCGCGCTCGGGAGCGAGCACCGATCGACGCTGATCTTCGTCAACACCCGGCGCCTGGTGGAGCGCGTCGCGTTCCACCTCGGCGAGCGCCTCGGGCCAGACGTCGTCGCCGCTCACCACGGCAGCCTCTCGCGCGCGCGCCGCTTCGAGGCCGAGCGCCGCCTCAAGGCCGGCGAGCTCCGGGTCGTCGTGGCCACCGCGTCGCTCGAGCTCGGCATCGACGTCGGCGCCATCGATCTCACCTGCATCCTCGGCTCGCCGCGATCGATCGGCGCCGCGCTCCAGCGCGTCGGCCGCTCCGGCCACGCCCTGGCGCGCACGCCGAAAGGCCGCTTTTTCCCGCTCACGCGCGATCAGCTCCTGGAGTGCGGGGCCATCATCCGCGCCGCGCGCGGCGGGGTCCTCGACGCGGTCGCGCTCCGCGCCGCGCCGCTCGATATCCTCGCGCAGCAAATCGTGGCAGTGGCCTCTGCCGCGGATGTGGACGAGGACGAGACGTTCACGCTGATGCGCCGCGCGGCGCCGTACGCCGCGCTGAAGCGCGAGGACTACGACGCCGTGCTCGGGATGCTGTCCGAGGGCGTCTCCACGCGTCGCGGGCGCGCCGGCGCGATGATCCACCGCGACGGCGTCAACCGTCGGCTCCGCGGTCGCCGCGGCTCGCGCCTCGCCGCGCTGACCTCGGGCGGGGCCATCCCGGACAACGCCGACTACGACGTGGTGCTGGTCTCCGACGGCACCAAGATTGGCGCCGTCGGCGAGGACTTCGCCATCGACTCGTCGGCCGGACAGACCTTCTTGCTCGGCAACAGCTCGTGGCGGATCCACCGCGTGCAGACGGGAAAAGTCTGGGTCGAAGACGCGAAGGGAGCGTCGCCCACGGTGCCGTTCTGGTTCGGCGAGTCGCCGGCGCGGACCCGCGAGCTCTCGGCCGAGGTCGGCGATCTCCGCCGCGAGATCGCCGCGCACGCGAAGGCGTCGCGCGAGGCGGGCCTGGGGATCGCGCAGGCGGTCGATCGCATCGGCGCGGCCTACGGGATGAGCCCGGCGGGCGCGCGGCTCGCGTGCGAGTACGTCGAGGCCGGGCGCGTGGCCCTGGGCGCGATCCCCTCGCTCGACACCATCGTGGCCGAGCGCTTCTTCGACGACGCCGGCGGGATGCAGCTCGTCCTCCACGCTCCGTTCGGCGCGCGGATCAACCGCGGCCTCGGCATGGCGCTTCGAAAGAGCTTCTGCCGCACCTTCGATTTCGAGCTCCAGGCCGCGGCGACCGACGACGGCGTGCTCCTCTCGCTCGGCCCGCAGCACAGCTTCCCGCTCGAGACCATCCTCGATCTGGTGCGGCCCGATCACCTGTTCGAGACGCTCTCGCAGGCCGCGCTGCAATCGCCGATGTTCGCCACGCGCTTTCGCTGGGACGCGGGGCGCGCCCTCGCGCTGCTTCGCTTCCAGAACGGCAAGCGCGTCCCGCCGGCGATCCAGCGGATGCGCTCCGAAGACCTGATGGCGGCGGTGTTCCCCGAGTCGCTCGGCTGCCAGGACAACCACGGTGGGCTCGGCGCGCACGTCGAGCTACCCGATCATCCGCTGGTCAACGAGGCGGTCCGCGACTGCCTCGAAGAGCTGATGGACATCGACGGCCTGCGCGAGGTGCTCGAGCGGCTGCGCACCGGATCGATCACCCTCGTGGCCTGCGAGACGCCGGAGCCCAGCGTGTTTTCGCACGAGATCCTCAACGCCAACCCCTATGCGTTCCTCGACGACGCCCCGCTCGAAGAGCGTCGAGCCCGCGCCGTCTCGGTCCGTCGCGGGCTCCCGGCGGCGGTCGTCGATCGCCTGGGCGGCCTCGATCCGGAGGCCATTTCCTCGGTGATCCACGACGCGCGCGTGGAGATCACCAGCGCCGACGAGCTCCACGATCGCCTCCTGGATTTCGTGGCGCTGCCCGAGGCCGAGGCCGTCGATCTCGGGTGGGGAGCGTGGTTCGACCAGCTGGTGCGCGATCGCCGCGCGGCGCGGCTGACGCTGCCCGGAGCGAGGACGACGTGGGTCGCGGCCGAGCGCCGAAATCTGGCGCTCGCGATCTGGAAAGACCGTGGTTTCCAGCCCGAGCTCGTCGCGCCCGCCGGCTCGCGCGGCGCCGCGGAGGTCGATCGCGGCGACGCGATCGTCGAGGTGCTGCGGGCGCGCGTGGCGCTCACCGGCCCGATCACCGCGGCGGCGCTCGGCGTCGTTGTCGATGTTCCCACCGACGACGTGAACATCGCGCTCCTGCGGATCGAGCTCGAGGGCACGGTGCTCCGCGGGCGCTTCACGCCGGGCCTCGCCGCGGGCGAGGTCGAGTGGTGCCATCGCGTCCTGCTCTCGCGCATCCACCGCCGCACCACCGACGGCCTCCGCCGGGCGATCGAGCCTTCTTCCACCGCGGATCTGATGCGCTTCCTCTTTCTCTGGCAGGGGGTGCGCGGCGCCCAGCACCGCGGCCGCGCCGGCCTCGGGCGGGTCGTGGAGCAGCTCCAGGGCTACGAGATCGCCGCCGGCGCGTGGGAGAGCGAGGTGCTGCCCGCGCGGGTGATGGCCTATCAGCCGGCGTGGCTCGACGAGCTCTGCTTCTCGGGCGAGGTGGCCTGGGGCCGGCTCGCGCCGCGCGACAGCGGCTCGACGCCGACCCGCGCCGCGCCGGTCACGCTCTCGCGGCGCAGCGACCTCGCCTGGCTCCTGGCGAAGCGCGATGGCCGATCTCCCGCGCCCGGCGAGAGTGACACTCTGTCGCCGCCGGCGCGCGACGTGCTGGGCCTGCTGTCGCGCGACGGGGCCTCGTTCTTCGACGAGATCGTCGCCGGGGCCGGCCACGCGCGGATCGAGATCGAAGATGCCTTGTGGGAGCTGGTCGCCCGCGGGCAGATCACCGGAGACGGCTTCTCGGGGCTCCGCGCCTTGATCGAGCGGAGCCGGCCCGAGCCCGTCTGGCGCGTTGGTCACCTGCGCGGCGCCGCCTCGCCGGTCGCCGCCGGCCGCTGGTCGCTCCTCCGCCCGCCGCGCGCCGCGAGCGAGACCTCGATTGACATCGTCCACGAGTCCCTGGCCCGGCTCTACCTCCGCCGCTACGGCGTGGTCTTTCGCGATCTGCTCGGGCGCGAGACCGACGCGGTGCCGTGGAGCGATCTGGTGCGGATTTACCGGCGCCTCGAGATGCGGGGCGAGATCCGCGGAGGCCACCTGATCCACGGCACGGTGGGAGAGCAGTTTGCCCTGCCCGAGGCCCTCGACGCGCTGCGGGCGATCCGGCGCGAGCCGCTGAAGGGCGATGTGGTGCGGCTCTCGGCCTGCGATCCGCTCAACCTCGTGGGCGTCGTCACGCCCGGGGCGCGCGTCGCCGCCCACCTCGGCAACCACGTTTGCTTCCGCGACGGCGTCTTCTCCGAGGGGAGCGAGGAAATCCCTGATCTTCTCACCGCATGATCGGAATACCTTGCCAGCCCGCCGGGTTGGGCGCATTCCCGTCGCCCATCTCCCTCGCAGAAAGCCGCCCATGCACCAGAGACTCGTGATCGCCGCGCTCCTCGGTACCCTCGCCGCCGGGTGCGAGCTCGCCCCGCCGAAAGATCTGGTGGGGTATCTGAACCTCCACCTGAATTATCACGAGCACGGGGTGCAATATCAAATCACCGAGAGCGGGATCGTCAGCCCCAACACCCAGCTCTCGCGTGAAGAGGGCGTGCTCCGGGGCTGGACGTTCGGCCAGCCGATCGAGATGCGGGTCGAAGGCAACGTGATCAAGGGCTCCCGCGGGCCCGTGCCAATCGAGCTCCACGTCAGCCGCGAGGGCAACGCGGTGGTCGCCCGCGGCATGTACGGTGGTCACCTGGCCGATCTGGCGATGTGCGCGCCTTCGGCCGATCGGACGGCCGCGGAGGGCGAGGTGAAATCGTTCGCCGGGGACCGGCCGTGCATCCTCGAGAACACGGCGACGGTGGTGAAGATGTTCCGCGTCCTCGGCGACAGCGAGGCGATGGCCATGCTGGTGGCTGCCTATTACCACTGAGCGAGGCATCCTCGAGCGAGCCGATCCGCGGTCCCCCGCAGATTGGCTCGCTCAAGCGGCCTCGTTCACTTGGGGATCGGGACGATCACCACCTGATTGATGGCCTGCACGCTCGCGCCGGCCGGGTAGGCGTAGCTCACGGCCTGGGAGAAGAAGCCGGGCCCGCCGCCGCCGAAGGCGGATCCGCCGCTCTCGGCGGTGCCCCAGCCCCACACCGTGAGGCCGAAGGGAGCGTCGCTGTGGATCTCGTGCCGCCCGTTGTCGCAGCCGTTCTGCGACACGAAGTTGTGGCGGACGAGATCGATGCGGGCGTACTCGTAGCTGCCCGAGGTGCCGGCGGGCTGCCAGCCCGTGATCACGCCGGCGCAGTCGAGCTTCACGTCCTTGAACCCCGAGGCGGTCTTGTTGCGCACCAGGACGAGGTTGGTCTCGGGGTAGGTCGGATCGGTGAAGAACACGTACGACGACAGGTATTGCTGCGCCGGGATGACGTTGACGAACTCCGGATCTCCGCGGCAATCCGAGGCGTCGGGGTTCACCTCCTGGCAGCCGGTCATGTGGGCCGACATGTAGAATGGGTGATCGCCGTCCTGGCTCTTGACGGTGAACGGCCCGGGGGCGCGGAACTCGGCCACTTGACCCTGGGTGAGCGTGGGCGGGGCGCCCTGCGGCGGGGCCGGCTCGTAGATGAGGTTGGTGCCCGCCACCGCGCCGACCAGCCGCCACGGGGGCGACTCTTCCTGGCCGTCGAAGCGGTTCCGGTAACGGACGGCGACGTACTCGTGGCCAAGGGCCTTGATCGGCGGGATCTGCTGGTGGGCCGAGTCGCAGGCGAACTCGGTGACGTCGATGTTCAGGCAGGTGGCGGCTCCCCAGAGGCCAATGGGCTTGTTCGACTGGATCGGACTGCCAATCAGCTCGGCGTCCTGGGTGAACTGGAGCACCTGGCCGCGGTCGAGGTTGTAGGTATGCGGGACTCCCGCGCTGGTGCCGGCCACGCCGTTGCCCGGGTTGATCCCGGCGGTGGGGCTGATGGTCACCGTGGTGCCGTCCTCGGCCGCGACGATGTCGATGGACGGCTGCGCTTCGGGCGCGATCTGGCTCTTGCGGAAGGCGTCGACCGCGATGTAGTTGGTGTCCCAGACGGTGGTGGGGAGCAGCAGCGTCGCGCTGGTGGCCGCGCTCTGCCCGCCGCCGTACGGGAAGATGTCGTAGGCGACGACCGGCGCCGAGGTGGCGATGTGAAACGCCGAGCCCATCCCGGTGCCGTGAACGGCCGCGTCCGAGGTGGTGAAGGCCGGGGTGATCCCCGGCGGACAGCTCACCAGGACGTCGCCAGAGCGCGCGAGGAAGAGGATGGCCACCTGCCCGGGCGGGAGCTTTCCGCCGGGCAACGTGGAGTAGGTGATGGCCTGTCCAGCGCCCGAGGGGATCCGCGCGAAGCTCGAGACATCCAGCGACTGGCCGGCGCGATCGACGGTGATGCTGACCGGCGAGGTCCAGGTGTTGGCGATGTACGCGGCGAAGCACGAGCCGGCCGCCGCAGAGATGATGTCAGGATCGACGCTGTAGTAATCGCAGCCGATCGATCCCTTGTTGGATTTGGCGCTCTCGCACGCCGGGACGCAGCCGTTTGGCCCGCAGCCTTGATCGGGCGGGCAGGTCGACACCGTCCCTCCGTTGCAGTCGAGCACGGCGTGCAGATCGCTGGAGCAATGGGTGGCGCACCCGCCGCCCACGCCGGTGCCGTTGCCGGTGGTGAAGATCGCGCCGCCCGCGCCGCCGCTCCCCGTGGAGTCGGTGGCGCTCGTCGCGTTGGCCGACCCGCCGAGGCCGCCGGCGCCGGTCTGAAAGGTGCCCGAGCCCGGGGTCGCGGAGCACGCGACGAAGCCCGCGGCGGCGAGGCCGAGGCTCACGAGCGCCAGTGGAAACAGTCCAAGCTTCATGTGGATCTCCCGGGCGACTGCGCCCCGCGACGAGTCTATACGAGGGGCGGCGTCGGCGCGGGACGATCCGGATCCGGTGCTCGCCGCCGATCCGCGGCGCGCGCGACCCGGTACATTGATCCGGAATGCGCCGCCCGATCTCCGTCGTTCTCCGCGCCGTGAACGCCAAGCCCGCTCTGGTCTCTCTCGGCCTCGCCGTCACCCTCGCCGCGGGATGCCGCGCGCGTCAGGAGGCGCCGACGGCGGAGCCGGCCTCGAGCGCCGTGACGACGACGACGACCGCGAGCGCCGCGAGCGCCGTCGCGGCGCCGGTGCGCGTCGGCGTGCGCGTGCGCGAAGGCAACGCGCTGGCGCGCTCGGCCGACGGCGAGGCGCTGCTCCTCGCGGACGAAGATCACCGCGTTCTCCGGCGGATCCCGCTCGATCCGAAGGTCCCCGCGGCGGCGCTCCCGCTCCCCGGCGCGCCGGCGCAGGTGCTGGTCCTCGACGATCGGATCCTGGTGACGGTGCGCGATCCCGGGCTGCTCCTGATCCTGCGCTACGCGCCCGCCTCGGGCTTCGTCGAGCTCGCGCGGGTCGCGCTCCCCGCCGACGCCTGGGGCGTCGCCGTCACGCCCGACGAGAGCCTCGCGCTCGTGACCTCGGCGTGGACCCACCAGGTCTCGGCGGTGGAGCTCGCGACCGCGAAGAAGCGGTGGTCGATCGACGTGCCGCGCGAGCCGCGCGCCGTGGTGATCCGCGAGGACGGGCTCGGCGCCTACGTCACGCACCTCGTCGGCGCGAACCTCACGCGGCTCTCGGAGCTCGACCACGCCACGCCGCGATCGACGCCGCTGGTGCTGCCGGCGGCCCCGCACCGCGCGCCGCCGGGGCGGGCCCTCGACGCCTCGCTCGCGTACTCCGCGGTGCTCGTCGACGCCGGCGAGCGGCTGCTGGTGCCGCGCCACGCCCTCGGCGCGATCGGCACCAACGTCTGGTACGGCTCGCCCACGGTCGATGTGCTGATCACGAAAGACGACACGCCGCTCGCGCCGCCGCACGACGAGGCGGCCCTCGCGCAGGCGTTCAACGAGGTCAGCTCCGGGTATCGCGACAGCGCCGGCAGCCGCTTTGCGCCGCCGAGCGAGGCCGGGCCCGAGCAGGAGATCGCTCAGCCGCGCGCGTCGGTGTACCTGCGCACGCGCGGCTCGATCCTCGTCGCGCCCGAGGGGCGAGATCGGCTGTTCGAGCTCAACGCGCTCTCGCTCGATCCGGTGCGCGATCGCCGCGGCGCGATCGCGCTCGGCGGCGAGTGCTCGGCGCCGACGGGGCTCGCGGTCTCGGCCGATGAAGGCACGGCGTACGTGTTCTGTCGCGGCAGCTACCGCCTCGCGACGGTGCAGCTCCACGAGCCGGCGGCGGGCACGCCCGCGCTGGCGACAGCGCGGATCGTCGACGACGCGCTCCCCGAGGCGGCGGCGCTCGGGCGACGGATCTTCTACGACGCCACCGAGAAGGCCTTCAGCGGCGGACTGGCCTGCTCCGGGTGCCACCCCGAGGGGCGCGACGACGGCCACACCTACTACGAGGCCGACGTCGGGACCGGCACGAATAACTTCCTCGGCCTGCCCGAGAACGCCGACGGGACCAGCAGCTCGGGAGGCTACGCCCGGCAGACACCGATGCTCGCCGGCCGCGTCGGCGCCCAGGGCCCGTACGGCTGGCACGCCCAGGACAAGGATCTCTTCTACCGCCTGCGCGCCGGGGTCGAGCTCCACCGCTGGCAGCGCAACGACGGCGGCCCGAGCTACGATTACCGGCCCAAGCTCAACGCCCTCATCGCCTTCGTGCGCGCCGGCCTCGTGCCGCCGCCGCGCGAGCACCGCGACCTCACCGCGCTCGAGGCCCAGGGCAAGGCCGTCTTCGAGAACCCCGAGACCCGCTGTGCGAGCTGCCATGTGCCCGCCACCGAGTACACCGATCGCACGGCCTACCCGCTCGCGGCGCTACCCCCGCCGAAGGGCTTCGTCGAGGATCCGTCGCGCGAGTTCAAGACGCCGTCGCTGCTCTCGATCGGCGGAACGGCGCCGTACTATCACGATGGCAGCGTCGCCACGCTGGAGCAGCTCGTCGACTTCAACCACGACCGGATGGGAAAGACCAACCAGCTCTCGAAGGGCGAACGAGTCGCCCTGGTCGCCTTCCTGCGGACGCTCTGACCGACGCGCTCACTCCTCCTCGGCGGCGGCCGCGGCATTCTCGTCCGCCAGGATCGGATCGAGCCCGAGCAGCGTATCCAGCTCTTTCTCGCCCTTGTCCTCGGCGCTCTTGCCGCGGGAAATCCGGCGGAACCACTGGGCCACGTCGTCGAAGAGCGAGTAGGCGACCGGGACCGCGAGCAGGGTCAGCGCCAGCGAGAGGCTCTGTCCGCCGAGCACGATGGCGCCCGTCGTGCGGTTCTGGCCCGAGCCGACGCCGTGGGAGTTCACCAGCGGGATCATCCCGGCCACGAAGGCGATCGTCGTCATCAGGATGGGCCGCAACCGATCCTTGTTGGCCTCGAGGATGGCGTCCAGTCGATTCCTGCCCTGCGTCCGCAGATGATTGGTGTGATCGATCTGGAGAATGGCATTCTTCTTCACCACGCCGAAGAGCACCAGGAGGCCCAGGCCCGAGAACAGGTTCAGCGTCTCGTGGAAGAGGTGGAGCGAGATCAGCGCGAAGGGCACCGTGAGCGGCAGCGAGAGCAGGATGGTGATCGGGTGGAGCCACGACTCGAACTGCGCCGCGAGGATCAGGTACATGAAGACGAAGGCCAGGCCGATGACCACGAGGAAGGCCAGCCCAGTGTTCGCCGTGTCCTTGGAGCGACCCGAGGCGGCGGCCGAGTAGCCCGGCTCGAGGTGCTCTTCAGCCACGGCCTTGTCGAGGGCGGCCTGCACGCTGGAGTCGCCGACGCCGGGGGCGGCGTTGCCGTAGACGGTGATCACGCGACGACGACCGAGGCGGTTGATCTCGGCCGGGCCCGTCTCGGTCTTCATGCTGATCACGTTGCTCAGCGCGAGCGAGCCGAGCTTCGACGAAGGCACGGTCAGCGCCATCAGGCTCGCGGCGTCGGCGCGGTACTTCGCGTCGGCGCGCATCCGGATGTCGTACTCCTCGCCGCCCTCGGAGTACGACGAGACCTTGAGCCCGCCGACCAGGAGCTGGAGCGTGCCGGCCACGTCGGCGACCTGGACGCCGAGCGCGGCCGCGCGATCGCGCTCGACCGAGGCCCGCACCTGCGGCTTGCCGACCACGAAGGTGTTGTCGATGTCGACGGCGCCGGGGACCTTGCGCATCGCCTCGGTCAGGTGCGTGGCGTGGGCCGAGAGCTTGCTCAGATCGGGCCCTTGCAGCGCGACCTGGATGTGGGCCGAGTTGGCCGCGCCGCCGCCGCCGATGAGCTGGACCTCGCCGGCCGAGGCGTGCATCTCGGGCGGCTGCTTGGCGAGCACCTCGTCGCGCACCCGCTGCATCACCTCGGCCTGGCTCTGCGTGCGCTGATCGGGATCGACGAGCATCACCAGCACGGTCACCACGTTGGGCGCGTTGGTGTTGCCGGCGCCGATCGTCGTCAGCGTGTGGAGGACGCCGGGGATCCGCTTCACGTCGTCGGTGATCCGCTCGGTCACGAGGCGCGTCGCGGTGAGGCTGGTGCCCTCGGGCGCGCGGAGGTTGATCTCGAACTGCGCGACGTCGTCGACGGGGAGGAACCCGCCGGGGAGCGACGTCGCGATCGGGACACACGAGCCCATGACCAGCACGCAGGCCAGGACCATCACCCAGCGGTGACCCATGATCCAGCGGAGCACCGTCATGTAGACCCGCTCGATCGGCCGGTAGAACACCTCGACGCCGCGCTCGAGGAACGAGGGCTTGCGCACGACGCCGATCGGGTGGCTCTTGAGCCAGCGCGCCGCGAGCGACGGCGTGAGCGAGAAGCTGACCAGGAGCGACACCGCGATCGCGAACGCCATCGTCAGGCCGAAGCTGCGGAGGAATCGCCCCGCGATTCCGGGCATGAACGAGACGGGGATGAACACCGCCATCAGCGAGAGCGTGGTCGCGAGCACGGCCATGCCGATCTCCCGCGTCGCGAGCACCGCGGCGGGGAACGGTTTCATCCCCTTTTCCTCGATGAACCGCACGATGTTCTCGAGCACGACGATGGCGTCGTCGATGACGATCCCGACGGCGAGCGCCAGCGCGAGCAGCGTGAGGAAGTTGAGCGTGAAGCCGGCGAGCCACATCGCGGCGAAGGTGCCGACGATGGAGATCGGGATGGCGATCGCGGCGATGAGCGTGCTGCGCACGTTGCCGAGGAAGAGCAGGACCACGAGCCCCGCGAGCGCGGCGCCGAGGACGAGGTGCTCTTTCACCGCGGCGATGCCGGTGCGGATCACGCGCGAGTTGTCGCGCACGACCTCGATCTTCGTGCCTTCCGGCAGCGATTTCTCCACCTGGGAGAGGCGAGCCTTCACCGCGTCGACGACGTCGACGGTGTTGGTCCCCGACTGCTTGAGGACCTGGAGGATGACCGTGCGCTCGTTGTCGAGCTGCGCGTACGACCGCTCTTCGGCCGTCCCGTCCTCGACCCGGGCCACGTCTTCGAGGCGGATGGCGTGGCCGTTTCGCTCGCGAAGGATGAGCCGGCTCAGGGCCTCGGGCGACTCGACGCGGCCCACGAGGCGAAGGGTGAAGTCGTCGGGGCCGGTCTCGACGTTGCCGCCGGGCGTCGTCAGGTTCTGGGCGCCGATGGTGCGCTGCACGTCGACCGCGGTGAGCCCCTGCGCCCGGAGCGCGAGGGGATCGAGCCAGACGTTGAGCTGGCGGTTCTGCGCGCCGACCACGGTCACCTGACCGACGCCGGTGATGCTCTCGATCTGCCGCCGGACCTGCTTGTCGGCGATCTCCGAGATGTCGCGGATCGATCGCTTGCCGCGCACCGCGATCGAGAGCACGGGCGTGGCGCCGAGGTCGAGCTTGGTGACGATCGGCGCGTCGATCCCCTTCGGGAGATCCTGGAGGATGGTGGCGATCTTGTCGCGCACGTCCTGGGCCGCGACGTCGCCGTTCTTCTCGAGCGCGAACTGGATGATCACCAGCGAGAGGCCCTGGCTCGACGTCGAGCGCAGCTCGTCGATGCCGCTGATGGTGCTGACCGCGCCCTCGATCTTGTCCGAGATGTCGGTCTCGACCTCTTCCGGCGCGGCGCCGTCGAGGCGCGTGGTGATGACGACGAAGGGGAACTCGACGTTGGGGAACTGATCGAGGCCGAGCTTCGAGTACCCGGCGATGCCGAGCACCACGATGATCAGCATCAGCACCGTCGCGAAGACGGGGCGTCGCACGCAGATTTGAGCGAGCCATTGCATGGGACGACCTCAGTTCACCATCTGGCCGTTTTTGTTCGCGTCGGTCGGCGCGGCGACGACGCGCTCGCCCGCTTTCAGCCCGCGCGCGACGGCGATGAGCGCGCCCTTGGTGGCGCCGGTCTGCACGACCCGCTCCTCGAGGCGGCCGTCGATCACCGCGAACACGTGGGTCCGACCATCCTTCTCGACGACCGCGGTGCTCGGCACGACCGGCATCGGCGCCTCGCCGACCAGCAGGGAGATCGTGGCGAACATCCCGGGCTTCAGCGCGCGATCGGCGTTGTCGACCACGGCCTCGGCCACCATGTCGCGGGTGGTCTCGCGCACCGCCGCGCTGATGAAGCGCACCGTCCCGACGAACGATCGCTTGGGGAAGGTGGGCACGGTGAACGTCAGCTTGCCGCCCTGCTTCAGGGAGCCGATCTCGGCCTCGGGGACGGAGAGCTCGAGCCGGAGCGAGTCGACCGCGACCAGCGAGACCACCTTGGTGTCTTGCCGGACGAACTCGCCGACGTCGACGTAGCGCTCGGTGACGACGCCCGCGAACGGAGCGCGGATCATCCCGTCGCCGACCATCTGCGCCGCCGACGCCGCGCGGGCCTGCGAGGCCGCGATCGACTCCTTCGACGTGCTGCACTGATCGGCGACCCGATCGTAGTCGGCCTGGGCGATGGCCCCCTGCGCCAGCAGCGACGCGTAACGATCGCAGTCGCGCTTCGCCGTCTCGGCGCGCGTCTTCGTGATGTCGGCGTTGGCGCGGGCCTCGGCCGCCGAGAGCGCCGCCGCGCGGACGTCGAGCCGCGCGAGGAGATCGCCGGACTTCACCTCGGCCCCGCGCTCGACCAGGGTCGCGAGCACCCGGCCCGATGCGTTGGCGGCGATGTCGCTCTCCTGCTTCCCGCGCAGCGTTCCGGTGAGCGCGAGCACCCGGGAGATCGGCTCCTCGCGCACCTCGGCCGTCTCGACGTGGATCGGCGCCGGCGGCGCGATGGTGGCGGCGATCACCTTCGCCTTGCAGCCCGAGACGGGGCCGAGCGAGGCGGCGAGGGCGAAGATCAGCGCGGACGTGGGCAGTCGAAGGAGGCTTGTTCTCACGGTTTCCTTGGTCTGGAATCGGAGGCGAGTCGCGTCCGATCCGGGGCCACAGGCGTCGTTGGGTCGCGCTGGAGTGCCCTGCGCGTGTGAATCTGGCGCGCGGTTTCTTGTGAAATAGCGTTAACGTTTCAAGAGGGGCCCAGGCGGAAACCCAGGATCGATCTCGACTTTACCGCCACGGAAAGTTGCGATAAGGGGTGTAGCCGGGGTCGCGAGGGATCGCAACCAAAAGTTGCGATAATCCCGGACTGCCGTCCGGGATGGGGTACGCTCCACCACTCGACCATGACCGATCGACGAAGCACCCGGGTCCGAGCCACCCCGAAGCGCGCGCTGGTGCGGGGCGAGCCCGTCGTGCACGGCGTCCTCCGCGCCGCGATCGAGGAGCTGGCGCGCACCGGCTACCGGGCCTTGCGCTTCGAGGACGTCGCGCTGCGGGCGGGGGTCAACAAGACGACGATCTACCGGCGCTGGCCCACCAAGATCGAGCTGGTCCGCGCCGCGCTCGCCTCCGACGCCGAGAGCAAGCTCGTCGCCCCGCAGACTGGCTCGCTCCGGTCGGATCTGCTGGTGCTCGGCCGCACCTTCGTCGGCCTCGCCTCGTCGCCGGAGGGCCAGAGCGTGATGCGCATGCTCATGGCCGAGGGCTCCGATCCCGAGGTCATCGATCTCGAGAAATCACTCCGCGCCACGTTCGAGTGCGTCCCCTCGGCCATCGTCCAGAGCGCGGTGGCGCGCGGCGAGCTCGCGCGGAGCGACGGTGAGCCGGTGCTGCTCGACGCCTTCTTCGGCGCCATTCATCACCGGATGTTCATGATGAACGAGCCCGTGCGCGAAGAGTTCCTGGCCCGCCTCGTCGACGTCATCCTCCTCGGCGCGCTCTTGCCCGCCGCGCGGGAGGCGAAGAGTCCTGTGGCTCCCCCGGCGCGCAACTCCCGGGTTCGCGCCAACGGCGCCAAGCGCGCCTAACGCTTCTTCTCCATCAGGTTCTTCCACTGGACTCCATCGAGTCGGTACACGTAGATCTTCACCAGGCCACGGTCCCAGAGCTTGCCGCTCGCGCCCAGGTGCACGAAGTGGATCTGGCCCTTGCCGTTGGGGTGGGGCACCGCGTGATCGCTCCCCAGGCCGCTGATCAGGAACAGGCCATCTTCCACCTTCACGGCCCGGTTCGGCAGGGGGAACAGGGTGGCGCGCGGCATGGTCTTGCCCCAGGCCGAGCTCGGGCCGTCGGAGACGATGAAGCGCGAGAGGTTGTCGTCGACCCAGGAGATCATCGGGACGCACTCGCCCACGTCGTCGAGCACCTCGGGCTGGCCGATGTGGAAGAACTTGCGCTGGGGGAGCGGCTCCTTGTCCGCGTCCTCCTTGAGCACGGTCAGGCGCTTCAGGACACTCATGGTGCGCGCAATCTCCCACAGGCGGGGGCCGGGATCATCGCTCGTCGCGCGATCGCGGGAACAACGCCCGCTTGATCGTCGCCGCCGGGGCGCCGTGGAGCGCGGCGAGGCGCGCGTAGACCACCGGGATGATCCGTCCGCCCGGCGGCCGCAGAACGGCCTGAACGAAGGCCGGATCGATCGCCGCGCCCGAGTGCGCCGAGGCGTCGGCGGCGAGATCCCGGGAGCGCGCCGCGTCGAGATCGCGGCTCTTCGTGGTGCGGATCCGGATCCGCAGCGCGGCGCGCAGGAGCGCGTGGTAGCCGGCGAGCCAGATCATCCAGGCCTCGATCGGGCCGCCGGACGCCGCCGACGCGAGGGCCTCGGCGCGCGCGTCGATCTCCTCGATTTGCAGCGTATCGAGCTCGTTGAGGCACCCCGGGAACTCCTCGGCGAGGGCTTTGAACACCGCCCGGACGGGCACCTCGCCGCCCGCGGCGCGCGCTCGCCGGAGCGCGCCCAGCGTCCGGTATTTTTCCGCGAGGCGGAGCAGCACGGTCGGGGCAGGGGGCACCGCGCGCAGCGTCGTCTCGCCTCCGATGCTTCCGCCGGCGCTCAAGGGGTGAACGTCCCGTCGAGCGTGGCCGTCGCCAGCTCGGGCCCACGGCCGGTGTCGCGCGCAAAGGCCGCTTCCACCAGGGGATCGTGATAGAGCACCACGCCGCCGCCCACGGCGTGGAGCTCGCTTATCAAGGCTCGCTTTTCGGCGGCGGTGACGGCGGGCTGGTTGTCGTAGGCCATCCCCCAGGAGGGCTTGAGGTGGCTGCGCGTGGGGACGAGATCGGTGGGCATGGCCAGCGGAGGGCCGCTGTCGCGCTCGGGGATCCAGGGGATGATCTGACCCTCGGTGTGGCCCTGCGCGAGGCGGCCCGTCATTCCGGGAGCGAGGAAGTCGCCCAGGTCCCAGAGACGGACTCTGCCGCCGCGCTGCAAGAGCTCCAGATCCTCGCGGCGGAAGCTGCCCGCGTCCTTTTCGCCCGGGCTCGCGGCGTGCGACAGGCACGCTCGGCCGATCACGTGCTCGGCGCGCGGGAAGGCGAGTCGAGGCGTCTCGCCCGAGAGGACCAGGCCTCCGGCGTGATCCCAGTGCAGGTGGGTGAGCACCACGTGGGTCACCGTCCCGGGATCGACGCCGGCCGCGCGGAGGAGATCCGGCACGTCGGGGCCGGGGGCGAAGCCGTGGATCGCCCGCTCTTTCGCGGTCCAGCGCTGCCCGGCGCCGAGCTCGACCAGCGTGCGCGCGCCGCTCGCGAGATCGTCGACCAGGAGCGCGCGGGCCACGAGCGGGATCCGGTTCTGCGCGTCGGCGGGGTGAACGCGCTCCCAGAGCGGTTTGGGAATGATCCCGTGCATCGCCCCGCCGTCGAGCGCGAACGACGAGAGGATCAGCGATTGAACGGTGACGCGACTCGCCATCGTGGCCCCCGCGCGCGGCGGGCTACGGGCCGGTGCTCGATGACGATCCGCTCGTCGACGAGGAGCTGCTGCTGCTCGACGACGAAGAGCTGCTCGACGACGCGCTGCTGCTCGACGAGGACGCGCTGCTGCTCGACGCCGAGCTGGTGGCCGTCGCGGTGCTGGTGCTCGTGCCCGCCGACGTGGTCGCCGCGGCCGAAGTGACCGCCGACGTGGCCATCGACGGCGAGCCGCCGGTGCCGTTGCTGCTGGCGGCCTGGCAGTTCGGGTTGGTGCTGGCGCCGTTGTTGGCGGGGCAGCAGATGTCGGAGCTCCCGCCGAGCAAATCCTTCGATTTGCAGACCAGGCCCGCGCCCACGTCGCAGTCGTCGTTGCCCGTCGCGGGATCGGCGGGGGTCGCCGAGACGCTGCGATCGCAGCGCTGGCCTTCGCCCTGGAGGCCGCAGCCGGTCGCCGAGAGGACGAGCGGGAGAGCGAGGACCATCGCGCCGGCGAGGGCGGCGAGGATCGCGTAAGGACGGCCTTTTCGAGGGGACGAGCGCTTCACGGGCGCTTGTCTAGCAGAACGCAGAGCGGCTGCCTATCGCCCGGCCTTCGTGAGCCGCGCCTGCGGGGCTCACGAGCCCTCGAGGGCCTTGTTCTTGGCGTCGATCGCGTCGACGAACAGGCCCATGTACTTCGCCGCGCTCCAGATCGAGAACACCAGCGAGCAGTAGATGAGCACGCGCCCGACGTGCACCAGATCGACCCGGCCGAAGTTGATGACGCCGAGGTTGATGGTGTACGGGTAGCCGAGCAGGAGGCAGATGATCCCGATCATCTGCAGGGCGGTCTTGGCCTTCCCGCCCTCGCCCGCGGCGATGACGATGCCCTCGGTCGAGGCGATCGATCGCAGCGCGGTGATGGTGATCTCGCGCGAGATCAGGAGCACCACGGCCCACGCGGGGATCCGGCCCATCGGCACCATCCACACCAGCGTCGCTGCCACGATCAGCTTGTCGGCGAGGGGATCGAGGAATTTCCCGAGCACGCTCACCAGGCCCTGGTAGCGCGCGAGCCAGCCGTCGAGGAGATCGGTGATCGCCGCGAGCGCGTAGACCCACGCCGCCCAGTAGCAGTCGCGCGGGGCGCCGCGATCGAGGAGCACCAGCACCGCCGGGATCATCAGGATCCGCAGGAAGGTGAGCATGTTCGGAAGGTTCTTGGCGTCCTCCCACAGGGTCTTGCGGGCCTCGCGCGCGCGCGTGCGGCGCGAGAGCGGCGAGAGCGGATCCACGGCCACGGGCGGGCGATCGTCAGCGTCCATCGACGAGCACCATACCCTCGCCGGCGAAGGCGACAAACCCTCGCGCTCCGGCCGGCGCTTCGCTCGCGAGCAGCGCGCGCGGCACGAGCCGCCCGATCCAGCCGAGGACGGTGGCGGCGCGCACGGCCGTCGAGCGCGCGTCGATGATCTCCAGCGAGGTCGCCGTCCCGGGGAGCTGCGCGACGACCGTGCCGGGGCCGCGGAGCTGCACCATGCCGATGGCCTCGCCGTCGCCGACGGGGAGCCGGCCGTTCTCGTAGGCGACGCTGGTCTCGAAGCCCACCAGGGCGTCCTCGCGCAGGTAGATCGGATCGTCTTCGAGCAGGATCGCCTCGAGTCGCTGGTCGTTTGCGGGGCCGAGGACGATCTCGCCCTTGCCGGTGATCTCCGAGATCGGCGCGGTCGCGCCCCCCAGCGGCTCGTCGCCGGCGCGCCCGCGCGTGCGACGGAGGAGCTGCGAGGTGCCGTAGCCGGTGGCGTACGAGAGCGATCGCACCGCCTCGAGGCGGACCGCGAACCCGCTCACCGCCTGCACCAGGACCAGGCCCGACGCGTGGAGCGCGATGCGCAGATCCCTCGGGAAAACGAGGAGATTCTGGCGCGCGAGCTCGCTGGCCTTCTTCGGCGCGGTGGTCTGGGGCCGCGCCGGGACGCTGGGCGGGCCGGCCGGCGCGGCCGAGGCGTTGGTGAGCGAAGCCTGAGCGTGGTTGAGGATCGCCGCGCTGTGCTCGACCCCGAACGGGGTGGTCACTGGGCCGGCGAACACCGGCATCCGCGGCGGTGGAGGGGCGATCGGCTCGCGCCCCGGCTCGATCGCCGACCACGTCCCGGTCCCGCGGCGCGACCTCGGCGCGCGCGCCGACGGGGGCGGCCCGAGCGCGTCGCGCGAGAGCGGAGCGTTGTCGGGCAAGCGCTCGGGATCGTCGGTGCGGAAAGCCTGAGCCTCGCGATCGAGCTCCTGGAACGCGACGCCGGCGACCTTGCGGATCTCGTCCTGCGCCGGCGGAGGATCGGGCGGCTCCGCCGAGACCGGCGGGACCGGCCGGAGCGAGAGCGAGGTGGCCGCGGTCATCGAGAGCTCGACGAGGCGGCGCGCCATCCCGTCGTGCCCGCCGGCCGAGAACGCGTAGCCCGCGCGGTCGTAGTCGCCGAGGCGCTGGAACGCGAGCCCGAGGTAGCCCCAGGCGCGGCTGTGCGCGGGGTTGAGCTCGACCACGCGCTCGAGCTCGCTCCGCGCCTGCGCGGGCTGCCCGGTCTTCAGGTACGAGAGCGCGAGGTTGATCCGAGGCTCCAGCGCCTCGGGGTGGAGCTGGATCAGCCGCTCGTAAATCGCGATGGCGCGGGGATACAGGCCGAGCCGGAAGTACACGATTCCAAGGAGATCTTGCCCCTTCGGATCGCTCGGCTGGAGCGAGAGCGCCTGCTCGAGCTCGGCCTTGGCGTCGTGGACCCGGTTGTCCTGGAGCAGCTCGCTCCCGCGGTAGAGATGGAAAAGAAAGTCTTCCCCCGCGACGTCGCGGGAGGGGGGAGGCCTTCGATCGTCGCGCTCGGCCATTTCGCGGCGGAGACTACACGAAAGCGGCCGCGGCGATCGCCTCGTCGAGGGTGAACGCGCCCGCGTAGAGCGCCCGCCCGACGATCGCCCCGACCACGTTCGGCAGCCGCGCGAGGACCCGCAGGTGATCGAGGGTCCCGACCCCGCCCGAGGCGAAGACCGGGATCTTCGTCGCCGCCGCGAGCTCGGCCGTGGTCACCATGTTGGGCCCGTCCTCCATCCCGTCGCGCGCGACGTCGGTGTAGAGGATCGCCGCGATTTCAAGCCCTTCGAGCTCCTTCGCCACCTCGAGCACGGTCTTCGACGAGCGCTCTTCCCACCCCTCGACGACCACGACGCCGTCCTTCGCGTCGAGCGCGACGACGATCTGGTTCGGGTAGCGCAGCGCGGCGGTGCGGATCAGCTCGGGATCGCGGATCGCCGCCGTTCCGAGCACCACGCGCTTCGCGCCGAGATCGAAGTACTCGCCGATGGCCTCGATCGATCGCACGCCTCCGCCGACCTGCACGCCCGACTCCGGCGTCGATTGAAACGCGTCGATGACCGCGCGCACGACGTCTTTCTGCACGGGCTTTCCGGCGCGCGCGCCCTCGAGATCGACGACGTGGAGGATCGGGACCTTGCCGCGCAGGGTCGCCGCGTGCGCCGCGGGATCGTCGGAGTAGGTGGTGACGCGGCCGTAGTCGCCCTGGCGAAGGCGGACGACCTTGCCTGCGAGGAGATCGATGGCGGGGAGGACGATCATGGGGGCGACGCTAGCACCGCGGCGCCGACCCCGCGCCCGGAGTCGAACCCGAACCCAGGCCGAGTCCTTGCTCTCCTGGTCTTCGTCCTCGTCCTCGTGCACCTCCTCCGTGCACGTGCACGCTCCGCTCCGGAGCAGAGCGAGCATGAGGGCGCGTACACATCGCTTGTCTCGTACGCCGTTCATGATCTCCATCCCGGTTTTTCGGAGCGGAGGGGAGTCGGAGCGCGCACGCGCACGCTCACGGGGACGCGCACGAAGACGAAGACGAGGGACGAAGACGAAGACGGGAGTTAGACGATCTCAAAACTGGTAGCGCCCGTGCGCGGTTCCCCATCAAAGCTCCTCCTTCAACCTACAAGCCCCCGGCGATTTCCCGGTCCACCGCTTGAAAGCGTGCCCGAACGCAGCCGCGTCCGAGTAGCCGAGTCGATAGGCGATCTCGCCGAGCGGCAGAGCTCGACAAGCGCGGGCTGCGCGAGCGCGTGGCAAAGAAGCGGGAAGCGCCCGATACCCCCTTTGCGATCGGCGAGTTCGAGCTGATCGTCGAGGCCGTTCCCGGCCGAGCGGGGGCCCCGCTCGCGCTCGCGCCGCCGGTCACCGGCCCTGGCGCGCTGGTGCAGATCCGGCGCAAGCCCACGCCCGGCGCTGCGCCCCGCGAAGGCCGCGTGCCGCCGCGACTCTCGCTCTGCCGCTCCTGCGATCAGTACATCCACGATCACGAGACCACGTGCCCGCACTGCGCGGGGAACGTGGCGACCGCGGCCCAGGCTCACGCCGAGACGGTGCAGCGCCGAAGGGCCTTGATCGAGCGGCTGGAGCGGGCGCTGGGACAGCGCGGCGCCGCTCATTTGCAGACGGGATCGGTCTCCCCCGCGGTGTCGAGCTCGTCGATCCCGGGCACCTCCCCCGTCGGCGTCAGCCGTGAAACCGAGGTCTTCAGCGTGGATCCGTCGGGGCCGGCGGCGTAGCCGAGCTTGCTGCCCACGCCGTTGGCCGAGCGCGCCTGGAGGTTGCCGAGCGGATCGAGCTGCTCGAACATTTGCAGTTGCTCGCCGGGACCGGAGATTTGCCAGGTGCCGACGACGCCGCCGAGGCCGTCGTTGCCCGCGCCGTTCATGGGAGCGGCCGACGCCACCGCGACCCCGTTGACCTTGGTCTTCGCCGAGGCCGGGCCCATCAGCCGTGGATCCCAGCCGACCGTCGTCTCGGCCACGAGCTGGCCATCCATGATCGTTTGCATCGTGAGCGGGACCCCGTACTTGTCGCGGAGCATGCGCTTCTCGACCGTGCGCCCGAGGACCTTGCCGCTCGTCGGATCGCTCGGATCGAGCTGCTGGCCATAGCTTATCTGGCGAAAGAAGCGGCCATTCTGGGTCTCGGTCGACATCTTCCCGAGCAGGGCCGTGGCGCCGTTAGCGCCGACCAGGCTCGTGTCGATGCTCAGCAGCGTGTACACGGTGGAGGTGCCGTTGCCGCTGCCGTCGGGGACCGAGACCTTCTCGATGCTCCGGGTGTACTCGGCCCGGACTCCCTGTCGGGTATCGGTCTTGGTCTGGCCGGTGTCGGCGTAGTACGTGAGCGCGCTGGCCAGGCCCCGCTCGTCGGTGATGGTCTTCGGCGCGAACACCGCAGGATCGTAGTCGCTCATTGCGCGGAGGACGAGGCCGTCGGGCCGCCGCACGAGCTGCTTGGGGAGCGGAACACCCTGCGACGCCGGCGGGCCAAGGAAGGTGTCGGCGGGAAAGAGCTTGGAATCGAGGGCGACCTGGGTGACCCAGAGCCAGTCGACGTGGGTGCCAAAGCCCGTGGCCAGCATGGCCGGATCGGTCTTGAGGGGGACGTTCACCGCGTCGGTGAGCTCGCCGCGAGGCTCGGTCTGGTCGTCGTTGTAGGCGTACTGGGTGCGGGTCCCGGTGGCGTGCGTCATCGCCACGAGGCGGTGCTGGAGGGTCGCGTCGCCGTACTCGTACATGATCTGGATTTGCCGCGGGAGCGAGAGCGTGGTGCCGCTGAAGGCCTTGCCGGTCACGTCGCAGGCCTCGAAGCCGGTGATCTCGTCGCCCTCGGGGATCCCCAGGAAGGTCTCGGACTCGGTCACCGACACGACAGCGAGGTTCTTGGCGTCGCGCGCGAAGGCCGATTTCGTCTCGGCCAGGGTCTTCTCCATCTTGTCGCGGACCTGGAGATCGATGGATTTGATCCTCCAGTCGTCCCAGGCAAACGTGATCAGATCGTCGCTTTGCCGGCCGGGCGTGGTGAAGATCTCCGGCCGATACCCGGCCTTCTGCGTCATGGTGATCGCCGAGCTGAGGTTGCCGGGGATGCGCACCACCCGGAGGATCATCCCGCCGTCCACCGGTGAGTTGTCGACCTTGAACGAGAGGTTCCAGCTGCTGAAGGCCGGGCCGAAGACGAACGAGGGCGCGTTCTGGTGGGTGAAGCCGCCGCGGATGATGTCGATGTTCTGCCCGTTGAGCCACCCCGAGTCGGGCGGGGCAAACCGCGCCTCGACGTGGGAGAGCAAGCTCGCGCTCCGCACCGGATCGGCGGCGTTGAAGGGCGAGGCCCCGCCCGGCGACGAGAGCGGCCACTCGTAGACCTCGTAAGGCCCGTTGGGGTGCTGGAACAGCGTGTATTTGCGCCCGAGGTTGTCGGTCACGGCGCCGGTCGGATCCTGCACGCGGAGGAAATAGCCGTCGAAGGGCTCGGCCCGGTAGACCCCGACGGGGGCTTTTTCTCCCTTGATGTTGAGCACCACCGGGTAATCGTAGGTCCGGTCGCCGAACGGCGTGTGCAGCGTATAGCCGATGTACCCGTTGTTGTTGCGGTCGCCCCGGGTGCCCTTGCGGGTGCCCATCCCGGTGACCTTTCCGCTGTCGTCGCTGCTCTTCCAGTAAATGCCCTCGTCGGTGAAGATCCGATCGACGGTGATCCAACCGCCCTTGCCAAACGGGCCCGTGCTCTTGTTGGAGAAGCCGTCGGCGAGCTCCGACGGCGGCGGGCGACCCTCGTTGTAGACGATGGATACCTCGAGCGAGAAGCCCTCGGCGCCGCCCTCCACCCGCCCGAGCGGGATGGACGTGGTCGCGCAGCGGGTGCGCACGTTGACGCCGGCGGTGACGTCGTCCCAGATCTCGGTGTCGTCGCAGGTCGCGGAGACGCCGGGGCCGCAGGTGCCGTTCTTGCTCTCGTACGCGCCGATGCCGCCGGAGCACCAGTCGTTGATTGGATCGTTGTCGACGCAGAAGAGGCAGGTGAACGGATCCATGGGATCGAACTGCGCGCAGCAGCACCCGCCGATCTCCGGGTAGCTGCAGATGGCCTTGGGCGTGCACGAGCCCTGGGGGTTGGGATCGTTCGCGCAGCAGCAGCAGAGGCCGTAGTCGGTGGTCGCCGTGTTGTGACAGAGGCAGTCGGCCGCGCAGGTGCCCGCGGTCTCGCCGGCCTCGCAGGTCCCGTTGCCGCAGGTGGCGGCGCGCGCCTCGCGCCCGAGGGCGAGAGTGGCGACGAGCACGCCGAGACTGGCGATCAGCGCCCGGAGGCTCGGGGCGCTCACTGGCACCCTCCCTTCGCGGTCATCGATCGTGGCGTGACCGCGGTGGCTCGCTTCCCGTTCAGCTTCTCCTGGTTGGGCACCGCGTCCTTCGGCGCATAGGCGAGCTCCGACTTCAGCGCTCGGCCGTTCGGCCCGGTGATCGCCGAGCTCTTCAGCAGCCCGCCGCCGAGGCGCTCGGTGCTGGTGGTGATCTTCACGGGGCCGAGGGTGACCGTCCCCGCGCCCTCGGGGTTGCCCAGATCGTCGGCGGGGCGATCGAGGGTGATGACCTTCTGCCCGGCGCGCTCCAGCGTGGACGAGGTGACGGCGGTGCGCGGGCCGTTCCAGGCCTTGACGTTGTACGATTCGCCGGTGGCCGAGTCGTCGATCCGATCGGTGAAGCCGTCCTTGGTGAGGTTGAAGGTGGTGGTGGGCTGCTTGTTGGCCGGCAGGGCCGGATCGAAATCGACGCGGGAGAGCAGCCGGCCAAAGCGATCTCGGGTGCTGCGCGACTGCTTGACGCCCATCAGGTAGGTGTCAATCGTCTCCTTGTCGTAGGTTCCATCGGCGCTCTTGTCCTGATCGATCCAGCGGAACCAGAGCATGACGCCGTCCTCGTCCCAGGTCTCGTAGGTGAAGCCGTCGATGCCGCGGTACTCCCAGCGGGTGCGCCCGTCGGGGCCGGCCACGCCGCGCGGCACGTCGAAGGTGCGGATGAAGCGGCCGCCGTTCTGCGGATCGGCCCGCTCGCCGAACACCGATCGCGAGATCACCTGCTTGTCGCCGACGGCCTTGGGGATGCTCACCTTGCCGATCATCGGGAGCCCGAAGACGTTGGCGCTGAAGCGGTCGAATCGGTACATGAAGAGCTGCTCTTTGCCGGTGCCGTTGCGCGTCGTCAGGAACTTGAGCTCGAACGCCGTCGCCGGCTGAGGATTGTTGGGAGTGCCGCCGCCCCGCGCCAGGTTGTACTCGAGGAACGTCTCCTGACCGACCGCGTCCTTCGAGCGCACGAGCATGCCGCGCGTGTCGGCGTCGGCGTACTCCCATGCAGCGCTGGTGCCGTCGGCCGAGTTGTAGGTGAAGTACGTGGGCAGCGTCTTGGTGTTCGATTGCGTGCTCTGCTGGCGCGGACACTCGGTCATCACGTCGGTGAGATCGGCGCCGGGGCGCGCGTGATCGATGATCGTGGTCACCGCGAACGGCCAGGTCGGGCTGGCGGCGGCGGCGCGATCCTTGAGCTCGATCGATCGTTGCGTGCGCGGATCGCCCTGTGGGCCCTCTTGCTCGACGATCGATTGGACGACCGTCGTCGCCGGCGTGGCCGCGTTGAAGTACGTGAAGCTGGTCTGGTGGATGTCGTCGGCGTTGCGCCCCCGGGAGATCACCTGCTCGATGTGGCCTTGGTCGCTCACGACGGCAGTGACGGCGGACGACCAGCCGTGGAGCAGGGTGGTGACGGCGCCGATCTGGTAGCCCGCCAGCCCGTCGGCGCGCGGCAGCGGCGCGGAGATCACCAGGGGCTTGAGCCCCGAGCCCTCGAACAGCGACGAGCTGAGCTCGACCGAGAGGCCCTCCTTGGTATACGTGCGCTTGATGTCGATGGAGTTCCGACGCCCCTTGTAGATACTGGCCTTCTCGACGCGGGTGAGCAGCCGGGCGTCGGATCCAGGATCGTTGGGGAGCGCGGTCTGGTACTTCTTCGTGAGCGAGCGCGAGTCGCCGGGGTTGCCGACGGTGATGGTGTAGCCGGTCTTGTCCCACCAGAGAAATGTCCCGTCGAAGGGCCGGGTCCGCAGCTCTTTCCAGAGCTTGGTGTTGCGGTCGTCCGAGGGATCGAGCTCGGTCGCGTCGGGCACCGCAGAGACCTGATCGTAGACCACGTCGCCGTTGGGCGTGTGCAGCGTGAGGACCTTGTCGCCGTCGTTGGTGAGGTACTCGTCGAGGCTGAGCCACACGCCCGCGCCAAACCAGGGGGCCGGATAGAGCGTCGCCGGAGGCACGTTGCCCTCGCTCCGGACCAGGGCCGGTGTGAGCGAGAGATCGCTGGCGCCTGCGGCGGATCCGAGCGTCATCGTCACGAGGAGGCAGCCTGTGCGGGTGTCGATCCCGTCGGCCGTGAAGGTGTCCGTGACGAGCGCGGCCTTGCACGGCGCGGTCGTCACCACCGCCGGCGGCGTGGTGGGGACGGGGGGAGGATCGTCGGGCTTGCACCCGGCGAAGGCGAAGATCGCCGGGATCGAGAGCAGGCTCCACCGCGGGTCGAGTCGCGTTCCAGTCATCGTGAGCTCCTCGCGTCGTGAATACCGAGCTAGGGAATCAGGGTCGCGGCGCAGGCCGTGAGGGCCGTGGCGTCGCACGCGCCGGCGTCACCGAAGCAGGCCGCGAGGCCCGTTCTGGCGGTGGGCGAGAGCGCGTTGGCGAAGTCCAGGCACCCGCTCACGAGGCCGGAAGGGTCGCCCGCGGCGCAGGTCGAGGCGACGGCGTCGCACGGGGACGAGCCCGGGGCGGCCGGCGCGCACGCGAGCGCGGCGGCGCCGAGAAAACAAGCCCCGAGGAGCTCCGGGGCGCAGGCGTCGCCGAGGTCGGCGATGCAGCTCATGGCCGCGCCCGCCGATCGCGGCGAGAGGAGCTGGGCCAGCGCCTGGCAGCGCGACGCCGTCAGGCATGCTGCACCCGGTCCGGGCGCAGCGCAGGCCTCGAGGTCGCCCTTGCTGTCGTCGCAGGGAGCCGCGTCGCCGGGCTCGCCGGCGTCGGGCGGGGCCGCGTCGAGGTTCTCCTGGCCTGGCCCGCTGTCGTCGTCCACGACGCCCCCGTCGGCGGCCGGCCCGGTGCTCGGGATCGACGGTCCGGCGGCGCTCGCGCTCACGGTGCTGTCCCCGCTGGTCTCTCCTCCTCCGCCGCACCAGATGCAGAGTGACAGCAGCGGAACGAGCAGCGCGGGATACGCATGCTTCAGGCGGAGAGAGGTCTTCATCGGTCCTCCCGCGCTCAGTCGTAGTAAGCGTTCTGGTCCGGCGGCGGCGGCGGTCCCGCCGAGTAGGTCGGCACGTCGAGCCGGCCCATGTAGTAGTCGAGCACGTCGAACCACCCGACCTCCTTGCCCGGCGCGGCCAGGAGGTTGGAGAGCGAGAGCGCGATGTCGGCCGCGAGCAGCACCTGGCCCACGATCGGGATCGCCCGCGTCGCCAGCCTGGCCGCGCCCTTGCCGACCGTCATGCCAATCACCTTGATCGTGGCGCGCGTGCCCACCTCCCACACCACGATGCCGGCCCCCGCCGAGACCAGCGTCGGTACCACGCCGCGCTTGTGGGCGTGGAGCGCGAACGAGACGCCCATCATCACCCCACCGATGCTCGGCGTGTAGGGAACCTGGGTGTTGCCGACGCGGAGGATGCGGGTGAGGTTGAGCGCGACCGCGCTGTCGGGGGCCGGCGCGACCCGCGTCCACGCGGCCTTGGCCACGTCGCCGAACTGCTGCCAGTGATCGACGAGCGCGGCGGTGACGCCCCAGCGGTCGAGCGCAAAGCCAATGTAGTTGAGGCCGCGGGCGTTGACGCCGGGGCCCCGCGGGCCGGAGATCACGCGGTTGGCGTCGTTGGTGCAGCAATGATCGCCGAGGCCGTAGACCTTGCCGACGCGGGCTTCCCCGTTGATCGTGCCGCGCTTGCCCTCGATCATCTTCTCTTCGCCGGTGATCTGGAGCTCCTTTGCCCAGAACTTGAACTTCTCGCTCTCGGGCTCGTGGACGTTCCAGCTCCCCTCGGCCTCGGGCAGCATCTCGGCGATGAGCCGAGGCGTCTTGCCGTCTTCCTCGAAGACGACAACGATGGAGTGGTCCATGGCGAGGAGCGGGACCGATCCGCTCGGGGTGGCCACGGGCACGCCGTGATCGCGGACCAGCCACAGCCCGGGAAGCCAGTACTTCGCGGAGTTGAGCCCGGCCATTTGCCACTTGGTGTGAAACACCTGGGCCGGAGCGCCCGCCGGCAAGCCGTGCGGCTGAGTCCCGAACCCGCCGGGCCCGCCGCTGACGAGGCGAACGAGGCCGCCTTGATCGGCCGGGATCTGGATGCGAGTCGGGTTGGTGACCCCCTCGCCGGCGAGCGTCGGCCGCACGTCCGACACCAGCGCCAGCAGCGCCAGGGCCATCGCCACAAAGGCGCTCCACGGCCCACGCCCCCTCGTCGATCGCGTCATCGCCGGCACCCTTTCCCTGCCGGCGCCGACGCGCGCGACAGAGCCGCGGTCATGCAGCAAGACGAGTAGACGCTGGATCTCCGGCTCGTGTCAACAGCGGGATCCTCGCGTGGATCGTCGAGCCCGCTCCGGATGCAGACCGGGAACGCGCTCCCGCAGGCTCAGAGCACCGGGACGATCGCGCCCTCGCTCGCCGCCGGCGCGCTGATGCCGAGGAGCTGACTCAGCGTCGGCGCGATGTCGACCATCTCGCGGACTCCGTACTTCCCGGGGTGGATCCCGGGCCCGGAGAGCAGGACGGGCACCTCGGAGTCGTAGCGATAGAAGGTGCCATGAGTGGAGCCCACGTCTTTCTCCCCGTATTTGCCCCAGAAGTAGAAGGGCAGGGTCCACATCACCACGTCGCCGCCGCGGGGTGCGTGGTACGAGCGGAGGATGGCTGTCCCGAGCGGGGTTTCTGGCACGCTCCCGTGGAGGAGCTGCGCGCGGGTGAAGTACCCACCAAAGCCCTTGAGGCTGGCCGCCGCCGCGCCCGCCACGTCTTCCACCTCCTGCGGATCGAGCTTCTTCGCCGCGATCGCCGCGCGGTTGAGGAAGATGTGCGGATCTTCCAGCGCGACGACCCATTTCTCCACCCGGGCCTCGGCCTTCGGATCGGCCTTGGGGTCCTTCGCGGGGGCCGCAGCGGGCTTGTCCCTGGCGCCCGCGGCCTTCGGATCGGCCGCGGCCGCTGCGCCCGGCGCGCCGTAGCGGGCCGTCAACGCCGCGTCGATCACCTCGCTGATGGTCTTCTTCTTGATGCGACCGGCCTCGAAGCCCATCGCCGCCATCTGCTCCGGGACCGGCGTGGCGCCGTGATCGGCGGTGACCAGGACCACCACGTTCTCTGCGCCGAGGCGACCGTAGATCCAGTCGAGGAACACCCCGAGCTGCCCGTCGAGACGGACCACCAGATCTTCCACTTCCTGGCTCCCCGGGCCGAAGGTGTGCCCCGCGAGATCGATGGCCGAGACCGAGATCGCCAGGAGATCCGTGACGATGATCTTCTCCGGATCGCGCTTCACCGGCGCCGCGCTGCTCGCCGGGGCGCCGCCGTCGTCCGTCTTCGCCAGCGAAGGACCCGGCGTCTTCGGGCTCTCGCCGTGGAAATGCCAGAGGACGAAGCCGGCGGTGCCGAGCACGACCAGCGAGAGGAAGAGCTGGAGAGGAGCGTGAGCTTCATGGCGGCGGGAGCATACGGGCAACCAGCGCGCTGTGGATAGATGCCATCGCCCGGGCTCGTGGAGCCGGCTCCGCGGCGATCCGGGATCACGGGCGGGGCGGGGGCGCCTCGGCGTTGGTCTCGGCCTCCTTGGCGTTGGCCTCGGCGATCTGCGCGTTCAACCACTCTTCGCCGGCGAAGACCTTCACGTGACTCTTGCCCTCGGTGAAGCCGACTCCGATCGACACGAGCTTGGTATCCACCTTGACCGCGCCATCCATCTTCTTGCCGATGTCGTGCAGTCGCACGGTGACGTTGGCCGAGCTTCCGCGGGCGGCCAGGCCCAGATCGAGGTGCTCGTGATCGCGACGGAGGTTGGCCGAGGCGGCGAGCCCCTCCATCGGGAAGAGCTTGCCCACCCAGCGGGGGAAGACCCCCTCGCTCGCGAGGAGGGCGTTGAACGGGCGGCCGTCCTTGCAGCGCGCCTCGCCGTGGAGATCGAGGGTCATCGAGGATTTCGTCTGCACGTCGAGCTGGGAGACGTCGAATCGACCCCACCAGCCCGACGACGGGGTGAGGCCGTGGTACGTCGTCAATTCGCGGGTGATCGCGTGGACCGCGCGGATCTCGATCACGTGCCGGCCGAGATCGAGGCGCTGGAGCACGGCAGTCGCCTCGACGTCCCCGGCGAGCGTGGTGTCCTTGAAGCCCGCGTCGCCGGTGCCGGCGAGCCCGATCGATCCGGTGATGGCCGCCTCTTCCTTGGTTCCGTCGATCAGCCGCGCCGGGCGGGGGATCCGGAGCTTGACGTTCAGGGTCGCGGTGTGGGCGGTCAACCGAGGATCCCCCTCGGCGGGATTGCGCCAGGTGAGCCAGCGGAGATCGGGGGCCTTCGCGGCGAGCGCGAGCGCGAAATCGCGCGGGTCGCCGTGGACGACGCGGCCCTCGGTGACGTCGACCTGGAGCGAGCCGCCCGCGTGGGCGCGCCCGTCGCGGGTGACCGTGACCCCGGTGGCGCGCGCCACGCTCGGCGCCAGCACCAGGCTCCGGCTCTCCCAGTCGGCGTCGTGAAAGTGGGCTGTCGACGCGAGCGCGCTGCTCACCTCGAACGAAGGAGCCTTGATCGCGAAGCGCTGGGAGCCGACCTCGACCGAACCTCTGGCGATCATGGCGCGGTCCACGTCGACGCGGGCGCGGATCGCGGCGGCGCCGGTGAGCGTCACCGGGCGACGCTCGCCGGGCCCCTGCGCCGGAAAGAGCCAGCGGAGATCAGGAACGTTGGCCGGCACGTCGAGCTCGGTCCGCTCGATCTCCACCGGCCCGGCGAGATCGCGCGGGAGGCCGGTGAAATGCGCCTTCGCCTCGTCGATCGTCGGCGCCGCCCCGAGCGCGCCGGCGCGGCTCACGGTGGCCCGGTGGATCCGGAGATCGCCTGTCGCGACCGGCTCCGGACTGGCATTCTCGACCCGGACCTCGGCGTGGTAGTCCGTCGTGACCGTGAATTGCTTGGCCTCGATCACCACGTGGTCACAGTCGGCCTTCACCACCGTCGTCGGCATCACCCGACCGTTGGTGAGGATCCCGTCGATGTGCACCGTGCCACGGCCATCCTCCAGGCGGACCACCGGGGGCGAGCCGAGGTAAAGGCGGAGGAAATCGAGGCTCGGTGTCCGGGCGTCGATCCGCACTTTCCCCGAGATTTCCCGTACCGCACGATCGGCGGGGCCGCGCAGATCGATGGCGCCGAGGATCGATTTGACGTGCGCGTCGATCGCCGAGAGCGCCACGTGCTCGCCGATCCGGAGCTCGCCGCGGTCGACGTCGAGCGTGGTGTTGCCGACGTGCACCAGGCGATCGGGGATGATGTAGAGACCGCCGGTCACCCGGAGCCCGCCGGTGAGCCGGTGCTCTTCGATCCAGACCTCGTGGGCGTCGACCTCGACGTCGGCGAGGTGCACGCGCCACGAGTCGTAGTCGGCGTCGCTCTCCGGCGGCTTCTCCGGGCCAATCGGCTTCAGCGGCGGATCGTCGAAGCCCTCGATCGGGGCCAGGGCGGCCGCCCGCGGCGTCGCGGCCCCGGCGTCGTCGAGCCTGCGGCGGAGCCGAAATGCGACACCTGTGGCGCGCACGCGCGTGGCGCTGAAGGTCTTGCCGACCAGATCGAGCAGATCGATGGTGACGTCGGCCTGGTCGATCTCGAGCTGCCATTGCAGCGTCGGGCCTTGATCGCGGAGGCGGAAGCGCTCCACGTGGGCGACGCCCGGCCAGAGCGTGTAGGCGCGCTCGTACCCGATCAGGAACGTGTCGGGGTGGCGATTGAGGAGCGGGCGCAGCCCGAAGAGCAGGACGAGGTTCACCACCACGACGTAGAGCAGCTCGATCGCGGCGAGCGTGGCCGCCAGCCAGACGACGCGCTTCGTCACGGCCCCGAGCTTCGCGCGCGGCGAGATCGAGCGGGCAGGCGCGGAGGCAGCGGGGACGTGGACCTGGGTCGTCACGGGGGCGGGGCCGGCTCGACTGGATCGAGCGGGCACCCGCGCCCTATCAAGAACGCGGCCAGCCGCCGCGGCGACGCTCAGCCGGGCGGATCGACTGCTTCGCTCGGCGCGGCCACGGCCTCGCTCGGCGATTCGAGGCTGATCCGCCCGAGCCCGCCCGAGCGGAACTCGTGCACCAGGATCTCGGCGGCCTTGTGGAGATCGATCCCGCCGCCGCTGCGCAGGCAGCCGCGCCTCCGGCCAATCTCGCTGATCAGCGCCTCGGGCGTGGGGGGCAAGGCGGTGAGCTTGAAGCGGGTGAGCAGGCGATCGGGGTACTCCGCGAGGAAGAGCGCGGCGCCGAACATCGCCACGTTGAGATAGTCAATCGCGGTGTCGGGGATCGAGCCCGCCAGCGCCAATCGCAGCGATCCGGCCTCGTCCTCGATCTTTGGCCACATCAGCCCCGGGCTGTCCCAGAGCACCATTCCGTTGCTCAAGACCACCTGCTGCTGGGCCTTGGTGACCGCGGGTTTGTCGCCCACGACGGCGACCGCCCGGCTCATCAGGGTGTTGATCAGCGTCGATTTGCCCACGTTGGGGACCCCGACGATCAGCGCGCGGACGGCCTTCGCGGCGCCGCTCGGGCGAGGGGAGAGGCGCTTGCACAGCTCGGCGATGCGCGCCCGCGCCTCGCCCGGCCTCTCGGTGCTCAGCGCCACCGCGAGCACCGGGCCGCCCGCGCCGCCGCGCCCGGACTCGAAGTGACGCAGCCATTTCTCGGTGATCTGCGGATCGGCGAGGTCGCTCTTGCTCAGGACCTTGACGCAGGGCTTGTCGGCGCGGAGCTCGGTCACCACCGGGTTCGCGCTGGCCCCGGGCATCCGCGCGTCGAGGACCTCGATGATCACGTCTTGCCCGGGCATGGCCGCGGCCATCTCGCGCCGGGCCTTGGTCATGTGCCCCGGGTACCACTGGATCAACATCGGTGGGGCTAGAGCTCGTGGGGCAGGAGGTCGCGCGGGCTCCGGTAGTACTGGAGCGGCGAGTAGGCCAGGAGATTGGACACCTTCGAGGTGTAGAGACAGGCATACTCCTCCACCTGATCTCCGAAGCTCGAGGTCTCGTGGGCCTCCTTGAGCAGCGAGCCCCAGTAGGGGTGGAAGCGCCGGGCGATCTCGCGCTCGAGCTTGCCCGTCTCGGCGTCGAGGGTGCGGAGCTGCCCGCGGATCCGCTCGACGGCGCGCTTCACCCGCGTCCGCTCCAGCTCGTTCTGCGAGGCTCCGCTCATCCGGAGAGCGGGTGGGGGCACCAGGATCGACAGGGCCGGCGCCTCGGCCACCTGGGTGACCGGATCGTCTTCGAGCTTGCGGGTGAGGTCCTTGAAGCGCTGCTGGTAATAGCGGAGCTGGTCTTCCAGCTCTTCGCGGCGCTCTTCCAGCAAACCGCTCTTCTCGTGCTCGGCGCGGCAGGCCTCGTGGGCGTTGACCTCGGCGCACATCTCCTGGATGATCATCGCTGTGCGCCAGGCGCTCTCCTTCTTGGAGCGGAGGATATCGCCGTAGATGTGGTCGCCCACGTACAGCACCCGATCGCCGGTGACGCCAAGGGCCTTCTCGAAGTCCTGGAGGTTGCCTCCCTCGTAGATCGTCCCGCGCTCGAGCGGCAGCGTGGCCGGGTGAAGCTCGTCGCCGGAGCGCTGCATCATCGGGCGTCGCTCCTGGAAGAAGGCCGGCTTCTGCGAGGCGACGACGATCACGTCGAAGTAGTGGCGGAAGCTTGGGTACTCCGGCATCGCCCCGCCCAGGAGGTAATGCATCATCTGCTCGGTGTAGAGCCAGCGGCTGTTGGTGAGCAGGAAGAGCTTCTTGCCCGCGCTGCGGAGCTTGTGGAGCGTCTGCGCCAGGGCCGGATCGCGGTCGACGTAGCGCGGGAGGTTCCCGTTGAGCTCGTCGAGGATCGTCCCGTCGCGGTGGGCCTCGTCGATGCACTCGCGGATGTCGGTGAAGAGCCGCGCGAAGTCGAGCGGGAGGCCGCGCGACTCGAAGGCGTCGACGATGCCGGTGTACATCGTGGCCTCGGAGAGGGCGTAGAGCGTGTCGATCCAGTGGTAGCGCGCCGTGGTCGGGCGGATCTTCTTCGACTGGTAGAGGGCGCGGATCTCGTCTTTCGAGAGCTCGCGCAGGCCGTGGTAGCCCTGCTGCACCACCTTGAAGCGATCCATCTTCAGGATGTGCCCGAAGCGCTTGTCGATGAGCAGGCCGCGGATCGGAAAGTCGATCGGGTAGTCGATGCCCTGGATGACGTCGGGCGGGTAGCCGCGCAAGGCCAGCTTCTTCACCGTGGCCTGGATGGAGAGCTTGTCCATCTCGGCCTGGTTGTAGATGGCCAGGGTGTAGTCCATGTCGAACCCCACCCAGTCGATGCTGGACATCTTCAGGTTGCGGTTGACGAAGACGCGCCGGGTCCGCGGGATCCGCGTGGGCTCCGGCAGGGGCCGGAGGCCGGTGATGGGCAGGTCGAGCTGTTCGAACGTCACGGGTCTCGGCGAGACTAACCCACCCGGCGCCGAACGTCGAAAACCCTGCTCGTTGGGGATGGCGCTCGCCCGTCCGGAGCGGCTCCCGAAGGGATCCGATCTCGGGCGGGGGGTGAACGGCGTGCGCGAGCGGTGCTACGACGCCGGCCGTGATGATCCGCGCCACCGCCCTGCGCAAGCTCCACGGCGACGCCAGGGCGCCGCGCGCGGCGCTCGACGGGGTCGATTTCGCGGTGGAGCCCGGCGATTTCGTCGCGGTGCTCGGGCCGAGCGGCTCGGGCAAGAGCACGCTGCTGGCGCTGCTCGGCGGCCTCGATCGCGCGTACGAGGGGCGGCTCGAGCTCTTCGGGAACGATCTGCGCGGGCTCGGGGACGCGGCGCTCGCGCGGCTGCGCGGGGCGCGGATCGGCTTCGTTTTCCAGTCATTCCATCTCCTCGCGCACCTCTCGGTGCTGGACAACGTGCTGACCCCGGCGCTCTTCGCGGACAGCCGCGACGATCTCCGGCCGCGCGCGCTGGCGCTGCTGGCGCGCCTCGGGCTCGCCAATCGAGAGAGCGATCCGCCGACCGAGCTCTCGGGCGGGCAGCGGCAGCGCGTGGCGATCGCGCGGGCCCTGCTGCGCCAGCCGGATCTGGTGCTCTGCGACGAGCCCACCGGGAACCTCGACGCCGAGACCGGCGAGCGGATCGTCGAGCTGTTTCGCGAGCTCCACCGCGAAGAGAAGCTGACGCTGGTGGTGGTGACCCACGAGGAGCGGCTGGCCCGCGCGGCGACGCGCACGGTGCGGCTCCGCGACGGGAAGATCGATCGAGGTGACGCGTGAGGCTGCCCGCGCTCTGGCTGTTGATCCGCCGCGATCTGCGGCGCACCCGCGGCGCGCTCGTGACCAGCGGCTTCGGGATCGCCGCGGGCACGGCGGCGCTGGTGTTCTTCCTGGCGCTCGGCCTCGGCGTGCGCGCCGTGCTGCTCGGCGAGGTGTTCCCGATCGATCAGATCGAGCTCGAGCCTCCGAAACAAGGCGATCCCGGGCTGCTCGGGCTCCTGGTCGGGACCGGCGGGCCCACCGGGATCGCGCCCGAGTCGCTGCGTGATCTGGCTGCGGTGCCCGGCGTGACCGCGGTGGATCCGAAGCTCCGCTTCGCGTTCCCGTCGAGCGGGCGCGGCGGCAAGGAGATCTTCGGGTACGACGTCGGCACGAGCGAGCTGCTCGGCGACGGGATCGAGCCCGCGCTGACGCGGGGCGAGCCGGTGGGATCGATCGCGTTTGCGGATCCGCTCGATCACCCCGGCGCGGCGTGCAGCGACGACGGCGGGTGCGCCGCGCCGCAGTACTGCGAGCGCGCGAGCGGCGCTCCGGCGGGCGTGTGCTCGGAGCCGGTGCCGGTGCTGGTGAGCCGCTATCTCGTGGAGATCTTCGACAAGAGCCTGGCCCCCGCGCACGGTCTCCCGCCGATCGGCGAGACGCTGGTGGCGCGCGCGCGGGGCGTCACCTTCGCGCTCCGGATCGGCGAGTCGCTGCTCGGCCGCGCGAAGGTCGGGGCGCCGCGCACCGTCCGCGCGCGGGTCGCGGGGATCTCGCGGCGCGCGGTGGATCTCGGGATCACGCTGCCGCTCCCGGTGGTGCGGCGGTGGAACCGCGAGTACGCGGGCGAGGCCGCGGCGAACAGCTTCTCCAGCGTGGTGGTGCGCGCCGACGACGCCGCCGCGATCGGTCGCGTCCTGGAGCGCGGCAAGGCCCTCGGGCTCGAGCCGCACGACACGCGCGCGCGCGACGTCAGCGTGCTGATCAGCGGCCTGATGGCGCTGCTCTCGCTCGTCGCGGGGGTGATCCTCGTCGTGTCGGCGTCGAACATCGCCTACACCTTCCGCGTCCTCGTGAACGATCGCCGCGGCGAGATCGCGCTCTACCGCGCGGTCGGCGCCACCGGGGCCGACATGCGCGCGTGGATGCTCGGCCTCGCCGCGGCGGTGGGGCTCGCGGGCGGCGCGGCGGGCCTCGTCGTCGCGCGGCTGCTCGCGCTCGGCGCCGACGCCCTCGCCGCGCGCAAGCTGCCTGATTTCCCCTTCAAGCCGGCCTCGTTCTTCGCCTTCCCGCCGTGGCTGTGGGCCGCGGGGCTCGGCTTCGCGGCGCTCTTCGCGGCCCTCGGCGCGCTGGCTCCTGCGCGCCGCGCGTCGCGGGTCGAGCCGGCCTCGGCGCTCTCGGGGAGCTGAGCACGCCTCGCGCCCGAGCCGCGATCAGACCTGTCGCCGCGCGCGGATCGGCGGCATTGGCTCGGTGCTGGCCCAGCGCGGACCGGGCCTTCGCGGGAGATCGAGAGCGCGCGCGAAGCTCGCTGCGTCGGCGAAGCGATCGTCGGGGCGCTTCGCCATCGCGCGGGCGATCACCTCCTCGAGGCCCTCGGGCAGCGGGTGCGGCGCGTGGATCGACGGGCGCGGCGGCGTCGTCGACTGGTGGGCTTCGAGCAGATCCGCGACGGCGACGAGATCGGCGAAGGGGCCGCGGCCGGCCACCATCGTGTAGAGCACGATCCCCATCGCGTAGAGATCGGTGCGCGCGTCGACGCGCTCGCCGGCGGCCTGCTCCGGCGAGAAGAAGCGCGGCGTGCCCAGCGTCAAGCCCTCCTCGGTGCTCGCGGCGAGCGGCCGCGGCGCGCGCCCGCCGGCGCTGCTCACCACCTTGGCGAGGCCGAAATCGAGCAGCTTGAGCACGCGCGTCGTCGTGCCGGGTCGGGGATCGCAGAGGAACAGGTTCGCGAGCGTGACGTCGCGGTGCACGATCCCGGCCTCGTGCGCCGCGCCGAGGCCGGCGAGCGCCTGGCGGGCCAGATCGATGGCCTCGGCCGCGGGCAGGGCGCCGCGCTGCGCGAGCTCGTCGCGCAGCGTGCGGCCGCGGAGCCGCTCCATCACGAGGTAGGGCCGCCCCTCCAGCGTCACCTGCAGATCGATCACCGCGACCAGGTTCTGGTGCTCGAGGCGCGCCAGCGTCTGCCCTTCGAGGCGCATGCGATCGACCACGTCGGGGCGGTGCATGAGATCGCGCTGGAGGAGCTTCACCACCACCGTCTTGCCGAGCGCGCGGTGCTCGGCCTCGACGACCTCGCCCATCCCGCCGCGGCCGATCGCGGCGATCGAGCGGTACGGGGTCCCAGCGAGAGGATCAAGAGCGAGAGCGGGAGGAGCAGCAGCGGGGCGTCGCGGCACGAGGGTGCGCCAGTGTGCCTGGAAACGGACGCGCAGCGCGAATGACGCGCGCCGTTTTCCAGACGCCTGTTCAGTTCTGCGCGATCGGCGTCGCCGACCAGAGACGGCGGAAGCCGATGCCCAGCACCGTCCCGTCGCCGCGCTCGATCAGCGCGCCGAAGCGACACTTCTCGACCAGCGCGCCCTCGCCCACGCCGGCCTCGTGGCGGTAGCAGACGCGCTGCCCCTCGAAGAGCGCCGCGAAGATCCGCGCCGCGTGGGCGATCGAATGCAGATCCTCGCCGGCCTCGCTGGTCTTCACGGTCCGCGATCGGCGGGTGCGCCGGACGACGCCGCCCTCGAGCCACACGTCGAGATCGTCGCCTTGCACGAAGAGCACGACGCCGGTCCGCGCCGCGCCCTGATCGCTCGCGACCGCCACGATCTCGCCCGCGCCGAGCTCGGTCGACGCGCGCCCGCCGAGGCGCTTTCGCACGGCGTCCACCGTGGGGCTCGCGTCGGGATCGCCGGCGGCGAGGGGCAGGAAGAGGCGTCGCGCCATGCGACGCAAGCTACCACTACCGCCGCAGCAACAGCACGTAGGCGACGATCATCAGCGCGACGATGGCCAAGCCGATGGCCAGGCCGAGGAGCAGGCCGCGCACGCCGCTCACCGACGACGCCGGCGGGCGCGCGCGGAGCGGCGTGTAGAGCGCGGGCGAGGCCGCCGGGCCGGGCACCGCGTACCCGCCGGGGGGCATCGGCGCGGGCGCGACCACGTCGACCGAGGCCGGCGCGTGTCCCCGCGCGTGCGGGATCAGATCCGACGAGATCGATTTCTCGGTCCGCGCGAAGGCGTTCACCGGCGCTCGAACCGTGGGCGGCACGCCGAACGTCGGGGCCTCGGGGGGCGGTCCGAACCTCGGCGCGGCGGGAGCCGCCGGCGCCTCGTTCGTCAGCGCGAACGCGCCGAGCGGGACCGCGATCTCGTGGGCCGAGGTGCGCACCAGGGTCCGCTGGTTGTCCGACGAATCGGGCAGATCGTTGTCGTCGTCGCTGCCGCGCGCCTCGCCGACGGGCGTCTTCGACGCGTCGACGGCGCCCGCGAACGGCGCGCGCCGCAGGGGCGAGGGCGCGGGCGCCTCGATCGTCACGGCGGTCGGGCGCTGCGACGATCCGGCGCCGCCCGCCGCGCCCTTCTTCAGCCCCACCTGCGTGTCGGGGATCTCGGGAAGCAGCTTGCGCAGCGAGGCGCCGAGGTGCCGAGCCGTCTGGTGACGGTCGGACGGGCGCTTCGACAGCGCCTTCAAGATCAGCGCGTCGAGGCGCGGATCGATCGCCGCGGCGACGCTCGCCGGCGAGGGCGGCGGCTGATGGATGTGCAGCATCGCGGTGTGCAGCGGCGTCTGCCCCTCGAACGGGAGCTGCCCGGTGACGAGCTGGAACAGCAGCACGCCGCAGGTGTAGATGTCGGCCCGCGTGTCGACCGCGAGGAGCGCGCACTGCTCCGGCGACATGTACGCGGGCGTGCCGATGAACGAGCCCGCGCGGGTGACGGCGGAGGCCGGATCGAGCCGGGGATCGCGCCCGTCGCTCTGCTCCTCGGCGATGGCGTCGGCCGCCAGGATCTTGGCGATCCCGAAGTCGAGCACCTTCACGCGCTCGCCGGCCGGATGGTCGGCGTCGGCGATCACCATGATGTTCTCGGGCTTCAGATCCCGGTGCACGATGCCGAGCTCGTGCGCGACCATCAGCGCTTCGCAGACGTCGATCAGGATCCGCACCGCGCGGGCCTGGGTGAGCGAGCCCTCGCGCTCGAGCAGCACGTAGAGATCGTCGCCGATCAAGAGCTCCATCGCGATGTAGCTCAGGCCGTCGGCCACGCCGTAATCGATGATCTGGACCGAGCAGGGGTGCTTGACCCGGGACGAGGCCTTGGCCTCGCGCTCGAAGCGCCGCACGAACGTGCGATCGTGGGTCAGCTCCTCGTTCATGATCTTGAGGGCGACCTCGCGCGGCTCGGCGTCTTGCTCGGCCACGTACACCGTGGCCATGCCGCCCTCGCCGAGGAAGCGCTTCACGGTGAACCGGCCGGCCACCTGCTTCCCGACAAGCTTTTTTTGCCTCGCGGCGGCGGCACCGGACAAAGGGATGTCTCCTCCAGCGGCGAAGCCTATCAAAGATTGCCCGGCCGTTCGATCGGGCTCGTTCGCAAAAAGAGACCGCCTCCCGGTCAGGGCCCGTGGACGCGGTGTTCTTCACGATGGCTGCCAGGCCGGCGCCGCGCGGGGTGACGTTCGGCTGTTCAGGGCGGCCTATCTCCAAGTAACCTCCGCGGATCCGTGCGCGGAAGAAGGGAGGGGGAGACGGAGCCGGCGAGGGATGGCGCGCGTCACGGCCTCCAGCGGCCAGCGTTTCACAATTCCCACTTCGAGGGTCGGAAAGACGGGAGTTTTACCGCGAGGGCGCCAGGCCCCGCAAGGGGCCGGAGAAACCCTGTTGTTCTGACCCTTGGACACCTGGTGCCCTTTCGGTGTCCGGGTTCGGAGTGCGCGGCGACATGCTGCCGTCCTTGTGGACGGCGGCGTCGGTTGCCGTAGTCTGCGCCGGAGGATCGAGATCATCATGACCAGGTTCCCCGGATCGGCCGCACGCCTGGCGCGCGGGACGACCGCCATGGCGGCGCTTCTTCTGCTGCCCGTGCTCACCGCCTGTCAGGAGCCCGCCGGCGCGCCCGTGAAGGCCTCGGCCGCGCCGGAGCCCACCCGCGCTGTCACGCCCCCGCGCCCCGCGATTCCCACCATGGATCGCGCGCTCTTTCTCGTGGGCGACAACGAAGAGCCGCGAAAGTCCCGGCTCTGGGATCTCTTTCGAGGCGCCGAGTCCCACGCCAAGGAGTTTGCCTCCTCGCCGGATCGCTTCGTGGTGATCGAGCGCGTCGAGGTCGGCAAGAACGGCGCGCTCTGGTTCCCCAGCGGCGTGATCCAGCTCGCGCCCAACGCCGATCCGGGCACGCTGTTTCACGAGATCTTCCACACCGTGTTTCACCGGAGCGCGCTCCATGCTGGCAAGGACGAATCCTGGGGAGAGGGCTTTTGCGACGCGTTTCGCTTCGTGACCGAGCGCGATCTGCTGCCGGGTCCGCCCTCGGAGTGGGTGACGAAGGTCGAGCGGATGACCTCGATGAGCTTCGACGAGGTGATGGCGAAGAGCGGTGATCCGGCGTACGACAGGAAGTATGCGTATCCGGCGTCGGTCATCCTGAGGAAGACCGATAAGACCACCAAGGGTCTGCGCACGCTGTGGTTCGAGCTCAATGCCGCTCGGGAGGCGCGCGGCGGTGACGTGCTCGACGCGTTCTTTGGCTACGAGGCCGTCGGCGGCCGCCCGACGCCTCGAGCGAACTGAGGGAGTGAGCCGCCCGGCGGCTATCCGGTGTCGGTATCGGATCAGGCGGTCAGGCCGGACAGGCCGCCGTGGCAATAGGCCGGGTTCCCGAAGGTGCTCACGTCCACGTCCATGGCCTGGCAGAGCGAGATCAGCAGATCGTTGTGCCAGGCCTTCTTCGTGGCGGGGAACTGCACGTATCTCCCGGTCTTCAGCGCTCCGCCGGCGCTCCCCGCGAGCACGTACGGCACGTCGCGGCGGGAGTGGGTGGAGCCCTCGCCGAGCTCGTTGCACCACAGGACGACGCTGTGGTCGAGCAAGGTCCCGTCGCCCTCGGGGACGCTCTTCATCGCCTGGAGCAGATAGGCAAACTGGGTCGCGTACCAGCGGTTGATTTGCACGAGCTTGGCCTGCGCCACCGGATCGGTCACCGGGTAATGCGACAGGGTGTGATGCGGCTCGGGGATCCCCAGCCAGCTCATCCGGGTCATGCTCACGGCCTGCGACCATTGCAGGGTGACCACGCGGGTGAGATCGCAGGCCAGCGCGAGGACCAGCAGATCCATCTGCTCCTTGCCAATCGCCGGGAGATCGTTGACGTCGAAGCGGCCGAGCTCGATCGAGCCGCAGGTGGGCGCGGGGGAGATGAAGAGGCGTTTTTCCACGTCGCGCACGGCGTCGAGGTGGGCCGAGAGCTTGTGTTGATCGTCCTTGCCCAGGCGGGGCTGGAGGGCGCCGAGGTCGTCGCTCACCGCGTCGAGGACGCTCTTGCGCTGAGCCTGCAACGCCGGCGAGAGGCCGCCGAAGAGCCGGTGAAAGACCTTCTGCGGATCCGACTCCGGCGGGACGGGCTGGGCGGCGCCGAGGTACGAGAGGCGCGACGACACCGTGGACGGGCTCTCTTCGACGGCGAGCTCGAGCGAGGCCAGCTTGGTGGCGCCGCCGATCTGCTTGGCCAGGTATTGATCGACCGAGATCCCGCCGCCGGTGAACACCCCGCCGCCGAGGTCCACCAGCTCGGTCCCGGTGAGCATGTGGCCCATCCCGTTCCAGTGCGAGCTGTCGCCGGGCCCGTGGTACGACGACTCGGCGTCGACGCCTCCGAGGACGATGAGCTGGTCCCGGTGCGGGGCGAGGGGATCGAGGATCTCGCTCAGAACGAAGTCGTTTTCACCGCCGGTCGGGCGCCACGACGAGGCGATGGTGCCGTTGGCGCTGAAGAACACGACCAGCCGCCGGGGGTGCGGTACGGCGCGCGCCGAGCCCGACAGCAGCCCGTCGAGGAGGGGCAACGCCACCGCTCCGCCGCAGAGGCCGCGGAGGAAGCGACGGCGGTGCACGCGCTCCATGGACCACCGACCTTCTCCCGGGCCGGAAAGGGCGTCAACGTCGGCGAGCGCGCAGACCCTGCGCCCGGCGGGCGATCGTCGTCGAAAAGGTCCGGAGCGGGGCGATTTCGAGTATTTCAGCCCGCCGGGGCGGCGGGCTCTCAGCCGTCCTTTCCAGGGCCCGCGTCGCCTCCGCTCCGTGCTACATGGTCGGCTCTCGCGTCCCCAGGGGGAGAACTCGGTAAAGGCATGCACACGATCGGATCGGCAGGAAACGAGCGGAATACGTCCACGGCTCCGTCGCAGAGCGCCCCCCAGCACGAGGCGTTGAATCGCGGCCTCCAGGTCGACTTCTCCGGCTGGGCCCGGGCCACGTCGGATCCAGGCGATCTCGAGCTCGGTGAGGCCGGCTTCCGCTATCCGGATCTGTACAATCCCGCCAAGCTCGCCGAGCTCTCGCAGCGGTTCGACGCCTTCTTCCTCGACGCCGACGCCGCGGCGTTCGCGCGCTTCGCCGAGTACCGCCGGGCCGGCGGCAAGGGGATCAAGCCCGAGGAAGTCTCCGAGGTGCTGCTCCTGGCCGCTCCGCACGTGTCGCGCTTCGTCGCGCGTCTGTTCCTGGTCGAGGCCGAGACCTCGGCGAAGATCCGCGAAGCGAAGGAGCGGAGCAGCCTCTGGCACTTCAAGAAAGAGTTCGCGAAGAAGCGCCTCTTCAAGCCCTCGGCCGGGAAATCGTGGGTCTCTGCGGCGGCCGCTGCGGCGCCCACCGCCCGGCGCGCGCTCCACGCGATGGGCGCCGCGACCGAGCTGCTCGACACGGGATCCGAAGCGGAAGAGCTCGCGGTCGCGCGCGCGACGCTGCTGATCCACGAGGTCGACGACACCGCGCGCAAGGTCGCCAAGGCCGGCGGCGCGAAATGGACCGACGAGCTTTTGGCGCGCGCCGCGGCGATCCGCGCGTCGTTCAAGGACGACCACCCGAACGCCGACGCGGCGACCCCGGGCGACCCGGCCGACGACGGCGCCGTCGCCGCCTTCGCGCTCGACGCGATCGAGGCCTGGCTCACCTCGCGCCGCAAGGATCACCACGATCCCGCGCGCCGCTGGTCCTCGCTCAAGGCGCCGCAGAACATCGACTTCACCGGCCTCGTGCAGCTCCGCCGCGCCGACGAGGCGCTGCCCGAGCTCTTCATCGGCCCGGCCGAGGAGCGGCGTCGTCGCGACGGCTTCGCCCTCACCGATCGGCGCTGGGGCGTGCGCGAGGTCGAGGGCGAGGTCGACTACTGCCTCTTCTGCCACGACCGCGACAAGGACTCGTGCTCCAAGGGCCTGCGCGACAACAAGACGGGGGCGATCAAGCCCAATCCGCTCGGCGTGGAGCTCAACGGCTGCCCCCTCGGCGAGAAGATCAGCGAGATGCACTTGATGCGGCAGGGCGGCGACAGCGTCGCGGCGCTCGCGCTGATCTGCATCGACAACCCGATGCTCCCCGGCACCGGTCACCGGATCTGCAACGACTGCATGAAGTCGTGCGTGTTCCAGAAGCAAGAGCCGGTCAACATCCCGCAGATCGAGACCGCGGTGCTGACCGAGGCGCTCGCGCTCCCGTGGGGCTTCGAGATCTACGGCTTCCTCACGCGCTGGAACCCGCTCAAGATCGAGCGACCGCACGACAAGCCGTACAACGGGAAGAACGTGCTCGTCGTCGGCCTCGGGCCCGCGGGCTACACGCTCGCGCACCACCTCACCGCCGAGGGCTTCGCCTGCGCCGGGATCGACGGCCTCAAGATCGAGCCGCTGCCGGTCGAGCTCACGGGGAGCGACACGCAGCCGCCGCGGCCGATCAAGAATTTCGATCGGATCTACCTCGAGCTCGACGAGCGGATCCTCCTCGGGTTCGGCGGCGTGAGCGAGTACGGGATCACCGTTCGCTGGGACAAGAACTTCCTCACGGTCCTCTACATCACGCTCGCGCGGCAGCGCTTGCTCCGGATGTACGGCGGCGTTCGCTTCGGCGGCACGCTCGATCTCGACGACGCGTGGAAGCTCGGCTTCGATCACGTGGCCATCGCCGCGGGCGCGGGGCGGCCGACGATCATCCCGCTCAAGAACAACCTCTCGCGCGGCATCCGCAAGGCCAGCGACTTCCTGATGGCCCTGCAGCTCACCGGCGCCTACAAGCGCTCGGCGATGGCCAACCTCCAGGTCCGCTTGCCGGCCGTGGTCATCGGCGGCGGCCTCACCGCGATCGACACCGCGACCGAGCTCATCGCCTACTACATCGTCCAGGTCGAGAAGACGGCCGAGCGCATCGACGCGCTGATCGCCGACCGGAGCGAGGCCTCTGTGCTCGCGATGTTCGACGAGGAAGAGCGCGAGTTCGTGGCCGAGCAACGCCTGCACGCGGTGGCCGTTCGCGAGGAGCGGGCGCGCGCCGCGAAGGAAGGCCACGCGCCGAACTTCCTCCCGCTCATCGACGGCTGGGGCGGCGTCTCGCTGGTCTACAGGAAGCGCGTGATCGACTCGCCCGCGTACCGCCTCAACCACGAAGAGGTGATCAAATCCCTCGAAGAGGGCGTGCGCTACATCGAGAACATGGCGCCGCTCGAAGCCGTGGTCGACGAGAAGAACCAGGTGACCTCGATGATCTTCGAGCGCCAGATCCTCGACGGCGGCAAATGGCGGAGCAGCGGCGAGAAGGTCACCATCCCGGCGCGCAGCGTCTGTGTCGCCGCCGGGACCAGCCCCAACGTCACCTACGAGAAAGAGAAGCCGGGGAGCTTCGCCTTCGACAAGTGGAAGCAGTTCTTCCAGGCCCACTCGGCCCGCGTCGACGACGACGGCAAGCTCCACGTCGAGCCCGCCGAGGCCAGGCTCGGCTTCTTCACCAGCTTCAACGACGGCAAGCACGCCGTCAGCTACTACGGCGACAACCAGCCGCACTACGCCGGCAGCGTCGTCAAGGCCATGGCCAGCGCCAAGGACGCCTATCCGCACGTCGTGGCGCTGTTCCGCCACGATCTCGCCGCACTCGATCCGACCGAGCAGCACCGCCGCGACGCGCAGCGAAGGTCGCTGTTCGCCAGGCTCGACGAGGAGCTGCTGGCCGTCGTCGACGACGTGATCCGTCTGACCCCGACGATCATCGAGGTCATCGTCCGCGCCCCCGCGGCCGCGCGGAACTTCGAGCCGGGCCAGTTCTATCGCCTGCAAAATTTCGAGGTGAACTCCGCGGTGATCGAGGGCACGCGCCTCGCCATGGAAGGCATCGCGCTCACCGGCGCCTGGGTCGACAAGGAGAAGGGGCTGCTCTCGCTCATCGCCCTCGAGATGGGCGTCTCCACGCGCCTGCTCTCGTCGCTGAAGAAGGGTGAGCAGATCGTGCTCATGGGCCCGACCGGCGCGCCGACCGAGATCCCCCAGGGCGAGACGGTGCTCCTCGCCGGCGGCGGCCTCGGCAACGCGGTGCTCTTCTCGATCGCCAAGGCCTTCAAGGCCGAGGGCTCGCGGGTGATCTACTTCGCCGGCTACAAGAACGGCGGCGATCTCTTCAAGCAAGACGACATCGAGGTGGCCACCGATCAGGTGGTCTGGTGCAGCGACATCGGCGTCGAGATCGCGCCGCGGCGGCCGCAAGATCGGCATTTCCGCGGCAACATCGTCCAGGCGATGAAGGCCTACGCGGAGGGGAAGCTCGGCGGCGAGATGTTCCAGCTCCGCGACGTGAAGCGGATCATCGCCATCGGCTCGGATCGGATGATGAACGCGGTGCGCGAGGCGCGTCACGGGGTCCTCGCGCCGCACCTCGATCCGAAGCACGTGGCCATCGCCAGCATCAACTCGCCGATGCAGTGCATGATGAAAGAGG
>JBDTXR010000015.1:0-44703 GCA_040006075.1 Byssovorax sp.
ATATATGGACTATGGCCGCAGCAGTATCTGGAAAACACGGAACACGTGCACCTAGGCTGCATATGATTAAGATGTTAGACCGGAACTCGGGTCCCGCGGATTCAGTCCCCCAATAGGCAGAACTAACCCCTATGTTCTGGTTGAACTCTACTTAACGAGATCCCCCGGCGCGATTAACTGTCTCAATTCGGAGCTATAACATCGCCATGAGTGCCCGAAGTCTCTTTTTACAGATTTCCAATTCAGAGCAGGACGCCGCCTGGGCACTGCTGGAGGAGTGGGTCCGGTCGAAGAAGGAAGAAAGTCTTCATCTCGAATTTAAGACAGCTCAGGGACAGTCTGGGCAGCCTGAGACGCAGGACATCAAAAATTTTGCAAAGGCCCTTTCTGGTTTCGCCAACACCGAGGGAGGTGTCCTTGCTTTCGGTATCAAGACAAAAAAGACCGATAGCGGCGCCGACTGTGCAAACGAGCTTCCTGGTGTACCCCATTGCCGTAGTTTCGCCGCAAGTCTCGATGAACTCCGCATGGACAGGACTGATCCACCTGTGGTTGGCGTGCAAGTCCATGTTGCGCCGCAGCCAGGGTCCGACCAAGCGGGCGTTGTCCTCGTATATGTCCCCGAGAGCCACGGTGGTCCACATCGAGTAACCAATGTCAAGAACGACAAGGACCTGAACGATAAATATTATGGCCGAAGTGGCACCATAACCAGCGCTCTACCCCACCGGCATCTTGCAGCCATGTTTGCAGCGCAACCGGCACCCGCCCTCAAGCTGATGATTGAACAGACCGCGCCCTATACTGTGAAGCTTGACCTCGTCAACACCGGACGCGGTCTCGCGAGATCGGCTCGTGTGCGGATATCATTCCTTGACCGAGGCGGGAGCGCCATCCCTGGCGCGAACCCGCAGCCCGCGCGCGATTGGTTGCAGAGGCCAAGCGTTGGAATGGGCGGCGATAAGTATCCCCTTGTTCTCGACGCGGTATCCCTCCTTTATCCCGAAGACACCGTGCCCCTCTGTGTCGTGACTTTCGCGGCAACCAGCGGTCGAACTGGGGGCTTTGATCATGCCTCAGGAATGATCAAAGCACGTATTGATGCCGAAGCCATGCAACCCGTGGTGGTGATTGGTAGCGTTCCACCCTACTACAACGGAGGCGCCCCGGTGATCTACCCTCGCGATGACTCATGATTGAGCGGCGAGGCTCGCTCTGGAACCCCAGTCTAACAAAGCGTTGCACACCGACGGCGTGCGCCTGGGTGGCCGAACCCTCATTGCGATTCTTGATGCGTCGAGCGTTTGGTGCGGGCGCCGTGGGTGAACGCCAGACCGTTAGCCACGGAGGAAGATAATGAATCACGAGCAGGCTGTCGCGGATGCGTTTAACATATCGCTCCGCCGAAAGGCAGAAAAAATCGGCAGGAAAGTTCATTCATACGCCTTGGATGGTCAGGACCGTGATGCGGGAGATTATCTGCTCACTGATGAAAGCAAATTTGCTATCGTCGAGTTCAAGTACACCGATCCCGACATTAGCCTTGAAAACAGGAAGTCAAGGCGATTGCGACTTTGCCGGCTATTGGAAACCAACTCGGGAATGACGACATTGCACGATCAGTGTCATTTTGTTGCGTGGATGCAGCGACCGAAACAAGACGTGCACCTCAACATCTATCGCCATGAGGTTTGCAACCGTGAAATATTCGGCACCGAGTGCGGACTGAAGTGCGCGTCCCCATCCTTTGACTCTAGAGTACTCGCCAGCCAGTTCGCCGACGAAGTGCTCGATACCACCGGAACTAGAACCCTCTCACTCGCCGAATTTGAACGTTACCTCGCGTGGCTAATGGGTGTAGCTAGTCAGGGCCCAAAGCGCACCTTGGAGATATTGGTCAACGATGACCGTACGGATGACGTCAGACTGGTCCAGCTTAGCTCAATTCGGCAAGTCTATGACTGGTTCCAAGCCAGGCGGTCTAGCGCCACTGCGTCACAGAATCTCGGGATGTCTAAAGCTATTGAGTAAAGCAAAAACGTTGGTCGGTGGCCCGACTCGCTCCCCGCCCGATCACCCCTCCTCGTCGCCAAACAGAGCCCCCACGTCGAGCTCCACATCCCCGAACGGCTCCGCCCGCACCAGCTCCCCCGGCTCGGCCATCAGCGCCATCAGATACCCGTCCACCGTGAACCGATACACCAACACCATCTCTCGCTCCGGATCCACAATCCAGGAATGCGGCACCGAAGCCCGGTGATACCCCCGCATCTTCTTCACCAGATCGTTCCGAGCATTGGAATGCGACAGCACCTCGCAAATCCAGTCCGGCCGCAGCGCGATCGGCGACTCCTGGGGCACCTCCGGCCTCCGCTCCCGCCGCCACCCCACGACATCGGGCTGATAGACCTCGTGCGTCTCCAGCTCGATCTCCACCTCGGTCAGGATCCACCACCCGCCCGGCCCGCGTCCCCCTGGCCGCCGATTGAACGGACCGCCCACTTGCGCGACGATCTGCGACTGGCCGAGCCCGTGCGACCCGGTGGGCCTCGCTTTGCCGACGATCTCGCCGCCGATGATCTCGTGAAACCGCTCCGCCTCCGGGATGGCCAGCAGATCGGCAGCAGTGGCGCCGGGCACGCGTTTCTGGCCGACCGACATGCGGGAAGCCTATCACGCCCCGAGGGCTCACCTTCGGGCCCGCTTCGACTACCGCGCGGGCAAGCTCGTCGCTCACCTCGGACGGCCATTGCCGCGCGCAGGCGCCGGGGCTAGAAGCTCCCCGTGATCCCCGTCTTCGCCGACCCCAAGACCGACTTCGTCTTCAAGAAGATTTTTGGCGCGGTGGAGCGTAAGCCTCTCCTCATCGCGCTGCTCAACCACCTTCTCGAGCTCGAAGGCGAGCACCGCATCCTCGACCTGGAGCACCTTTCCCTCGAGCAACACGTCGCGGTGCCCGAGCTGAAGCTCTCGATCGTCGACGTCAAGTGCACGGAAGCGAGCGGCCGCCGCTTCGTCGTCGAGATGCAAATTGCCAAGGTCGAAGGAATCGAAAAGCGCATCGTCTATAACGCCAGCAAGGCCTATGTAATGCAGCTCCGCAGCGCGGAGGAGTATCTGACGCTGTGTGATGTCGTGGGCGTGACAATCTGCAACTTCAAGCTCTGGCCCAGCAAGCTCAAGAATGGGTACTTCAAGGTGCCGATGCTGAGTCGCTGGCGAATGCAGGAGCAGCACAGCAAGAAGGTCGGCCTACCTCAGGTGCAGTATACGTTTCTGGAGCTGCCCAAATATGCCGGCGGCGATGACCCGCAGACGATGATCGACAAGTGGGCGTACTTCTTCCGGGAGGCCAAGAACCTTGACGTGGTCCCGCCCGCACTGTCCGAGGGACCGTTCCGGGAAGCGCTCGACGTGGCGCGTACCGCGTCATTCTCACCCGCGGAATGGGAGGCCTATGACCGGGCCAAGATGGCTGAGCAGGACGCACGTGGCGCACTCGCGGTGGCGCACGAGGAGGGGCGAGCCGAGCAGGCGGCGCGTGCGGTGCTGACCGTGCTCCGAGTTCGAGGCATCGCCGTGCCCGACTCCGCGCGCGAGCGCATTCTCGCCCAGATGGATCCAGAGCGACTGGAGCGCTGGCTGGAAAAAGCGGCCGTCGCCGCATCGGTCGATGAGGCGCTCAACGACCCGAGCTGAGCCACGCGCCGCCCAACCAGGCAATGCACTCGACGCCGCTGCGCGCCGCGAGTGATTGCCAGGCCGTTCGGCGGAAGAGACCTGGAGAGTAAGCGAATAGGCTCCGGAACGGTGATCCTCTGCTATCGACCACGCCCCTGGTCTTGATTGATCGGAATCTTGCCACCTCTGCAGATCCGGTAGCCTCCTTGCGGAAGAGCGACGCACGCGCCGGGCTCGCCTGCCCGTACCGTGACGCAATACCGGCCACTGCGGAGCACAACGGTGTTGCCTGGTCCGGCACCACCGCCGGGATCGGCTGCCTGGACTGCGCAGGGGGCTGGTCGTTCCGGGATCGTCGGAGTAGGATGCCCTCCCGATGAAGCGCCGGACCTACGTCGAAACCTCCATCCCGAGCTTCTATTTCGAGGTGCGGCCGCAACCGGCGATGGTTGCGCGCCGAGCGTGGACGCGCTCGTGGTGGACCGAGGCCTTCGGTGCGACCGAGCTGGTGACCAGCCTTGCGGTTGTGGAGGAGCTCGAACGAGGTGACTTTGAGGCGCGCGAGGACTGCCTCAGCTTGATCTCGACCCTTCCCATGCTCGCCATTGAGCCGCCTGTCCTCGAGATCGTCGAGGCCTACATCCGCCATCAAGTCATGCCCGCCGATCCGGCTGGAGACGCCCTGCATCTGGCGATCGCATCCTACCACCGCTGTGACTTTCTCGTGACCTGGAACTGCAAGCACCTGGCGAATGCGAACAAGTTCGGCCATATCCGGCGCGTGAATGGTATTCTCGACCTGGTTACACCCGCGTTGGTCACGCCGCTCGAGTTGATGGGAGACAACGACGATGAAGAATGATCCGACGCTCGAGGCCGTCCGAAAGGCTCGCTGCGATATTTCCCGAGAGCAAGGAAATGATCCCGCGCGGCTCATTCATCATTACACGGAACTGCAAGCACGATTCAAAGGGCGGCTCATCCCGGGTCCGGAGAGCGACGACAAAACCTGGGAGGACACCGCCCAACAAGCCTGTGCAGCCGACGATGCGCGCAACCTCGCTCCGCTCGGCAGCACGCCTCGCGGCTGACCGGCCACTCGTTCGGCGGGCGAGCCTTCCGCCCCAAAGCGCCGCATGCCCCCGACGAGCCCGCCGGCTTCGCGCCAGCGGAAATCCCGGTATAATCCCGCCAAGGTAACGCCATGAGCCGACCGCCTTTCCGCATCGAAGAGCTCCACATCCACTCGTTCCGCGGCATCGACGAGCTGCACCTGAAATTCCCGACCAACGAGCGCGAACCCGGAGGCCTCCTCGTGCTCGCGGGCGACAACGGCTGCGGCAAGACAGCGGTCCTGGAGGCCATCTTGCTGGTCCTCGGCCGGGCGAACCTGCTGCCGGACGACGCCGCGCCCCTTCCGGAGCAGGTGCAGTTCGGGTCGGCCGACTTCCGCATCGAGGCCGTCGTGCGCGTGGCGAACGATCCCGAGGTCAGGCTGGTCGCCGACTCGAAGACCCTTCTCCGCCCGCCGAGCCCCGCTCCGGGACTCAACGGCACGCTCGAGGTGATGCCGATCGGGCCCTTCTGGAACGCCATCGAAAGTCTCAAACCGACCGTCGAGTACTTCTCCGCGCGGCGCGAGCCCGAAGCGCTCGGTGAAACGACCGACGCGAAGTCGAGGGGCGCGCGCTCGGTGCGTGAGGCTCGCCGGATCCTGGAGCTGAAGAAACGGCTCGTGAACACCTACTATCGTGCGTTGCAGGCGGGCAAGGGCGGCAAGATGCCCGAGGCCTCGCCCTTCGTCCGCCTCCAGGCGTTCGTGCAGCGCTTCCTCGGTGAGGAAGGGACTCTCGACGTCCTGCCGGTGAGCAACGATCCCGGAGCCGACTTCGAGGTCATCCTTCGCAACGGCGAAATCCCGGCGGACATCACGAGCCTCGCCATGGCCCGCGCGGACGCGGTGACGCGCAAGGACATCCCGAGGATCCTCCCCATCGACCGCCTCAGCTCGGGCCAGATCGCGCTCTTCGCGTTCGCGGGCCCTCTCATCTTTCGTGACTCACCGGCCGACGTGGTGCTCATCGACGAGCCGGAGCAGCACATGCACGTTCAGTGGCAGCGGCATATCGTCACTGCGCTCCGCGAGCTCTCGCCGGAGAGCCAGATCATCGTCGCGACGCACTCGCTCGACGTGGCCGACGCCGCGCTCAGCTACGAGCGCCTGCTCCTGGTCCGTGAAGGCGATCCACGCTTGCACCGTACCCCGCAAGACGCGGCGGCGGAGTAAGGGCGAGCGATGCTGAGGACCACTGTTCTCGAGCTGTATGAGGTGGCCCGGTCGACCCTCTGGGTCGAGGACGACCTCACCCGGCTCTTCCTCACCGAGGTCTGGAGTGATCAGCAGATCCGCGTCTTGACCGCAGGTGGCCGAGGGGGCGTCGAGTTCCTCGTCGCCGGCGCCCCGCGCGGGCGTGTGGGCAAGGGCGTCGTCGGGTTGGTCGACCGTGACTTCTCGCCGGACAATCGGGCGTCCTGGGGCAACAGCGACGCTCGTATCCTTCGCACGCCTGCGCACGAGTTCGAGAACCTCTTGCTCGACTTCGACGTCCTCAGCGCGCTATCGGGGGAAGCTCGCGCGACCATCGAGGAGGCAGCGACGGCGCGCGCGGCATCGATCAAGTGGTGGATGGCCTGCAAGACCGCACGCTACGAGATCTTCGGCGCCCTTGCTGCGCACTTTCCCGCCGAGCCCCCGGCTGCGGGTATGGACCAGCATGCGGTGACAGACCATCTGGTCAACTCGAGCTACTGGCGGGAGCACCGACTGGCTCTTGCCAGCTACACTCCGCAGTATGTCGCGCAGCGCGTAGCCCAGATCAGCGCGGACTATGATGCCCATCTGGCGTCGGGAGAGTGGGTAAGGAGCTTCTCCGGCAAGGAAATCTTCCGCCACGTGCGCGCCGAAATTCGCGGACTGGTCGTCCATGCGAAGGGCGGGAGTCCGGCGGAGAACGACGAGAACCTCGCCGTGCTCATCGCGCGCGAGCTGCGGAAGCCGGCTTTCACCAGCTCGCCCACTGCCCAGCTCTTCAGGGAAATGCGCGCCGCCTTGCGCGCGCGGGCCGGTCTTCCGCCGTGATGCCGACTGCCCCCAGGAGCGACGCCTCGCCGACCTCCCCGGTCGTCCCCGTCGAAGGCCGCGACAGTGCGCGCGTGCGGCCGGACCTGTTCGCCTGCGTCGAGCTCGGGCGCAAAGGGCGAGATCAGGCAGGCCTCGAGGAAGCGGCTCAGCAATTCGAAGGCGACCTGCGCGCCGAGCTCGCGGCGATCGAGGCCGGCACGCATCCTTTGCAGCAAGGTCGATCCGCTTCGCAATAATCGGGTGCTACCATGGTAGCCCCGAAAAAGAATTCATGTCGCTAATCGAAATTCTGCCAGATATCCAGTTGCTGCCCCGTGCGGACAAGCTCCGGCTGATCCAGTTCCTCGCACAAGAGCTGGCTGAGGCCGAAGCCCCCCCGTCACTTGTGGCCGGCCAGTCCTACCCCGTGTGGTCTCCCCATGAGGCGTTCACGGCAGCAGAGACGCTCCTCCAGACTCTACGCACAGAACAGGGCTGACCAGTGGCCACAGAACAAGCCACTGCCGCCGACCGCGCTTCGCGTGGCGACAGACTGGCAACTCGGACATGAGGCCAGGGGATCCGACCCCGCCCCCCGCCTGCTCACCCCTCCTCGTCACCAACCAGAGCCCCCGCGTCCAGCTCCACATCCCCGAAAGGCTCCGCCCTCACCAGCTCCCCCGGCTCCGCCATCAGCGCCATCAAATACCCCTCCACGGTATACCGGTACACCGACAGCGTCTCCCGGTCCGGATCCACAATCCAGTAATGCGGCACCGAAGCCCGGTGATACCCCCGCATCTTCTTCACCAGATCGTTCCGAGCATTGGAATGCGACAGCACCTCGCAAATCCAGTCCGGCCGCAGCGCGATCGGCGACTCCTGGGGCACCTCCGGCCTCCGCTCCCGCCGCCACCCCACGACATCGGGCTGATAGACCTCGTGCGTCTCCAGCTCGATCTCCACCTCGGTCAGGATCCACCACCCGCCCGGCCCGCGTCCCCCTGGCCGCCGATTGAACGGACCGCCCACTTGCGCGACGATCTGCGACTGGCCGAGCCCGTGCGACCCGGTGGGCCTCGCTTTGCCGACGATCTCGCCGCCGATGATCTCGTGAAACCGCTCCGCCTCCGGGATGGCCAGCAGATCGGCAGCAGTGGCGCCGGGCACGCGTTTCTGGCCGACGGACATGCCGTAAGCCTATCACGCCCCGATCCCCGGAAGATGCGAGAGCGCCCTCCGAGCACACTATCCCCGCATGAATCCAAGGCCGACCAGCGCCTGGCGGGCTATCCTGGCGTTCCCTTTTCCCACGATGAGGCCCGCGCCATGGACACCAAAGTCAAAGCCCTCACACCCGCCATCGAGCTCGCCCGGCGCGGCCCGGTCCGTTTTCCCAACGAAAGCACCGAGTACCGCGCCGCCCGCACCGCCCTCCTCGCCGAGGAGATCGAGCTGCGCCGCCACCTCGAGCGGGTCGCGGCCCAGCGCCGCGCCCTGCCGCCCGGCGGCGAGGTGCTCCGTGACTACCGCTTCCAGGGCGAGCAGGGCCCTACCGACTTCGGCGGCCTGTTCGGCGACAAGGACACGCTGGCCGTCTACAGCTTCATGTACGGTCCCACGCGCAAGCGGCCTTGCCCCAGCTGCACGTCGCTGCTGGGCCCCCTGGACGCCAACGCCCGCGACCTCGACCAGAAGATCGCTCTGGCTGTGGTCGCTCGCTCTCCGATCGAGCGACTCGTCGCCTTCAAGAAAGAGCGCGGCTGGCAGGCGCTTCGCCTCTATACCGACCTCGACGACGCCTACTCCCACGACTATTTCGGCCTGCTGCCCGACGGCTCCGAAATCCCCGCACTCAATGTCTTCACCCGCCGCGATGGGACGATCCGCCACTTCTGGTCCGGCGAGATCACCGGCGACGCCGCCGACCCCGGACAGGATCCGCGCGGCGCCCCCGATCTTCCGCTCGTGTGGAACGTGCTCGACATGACCCCGGAGGGCCGCGGGACGGACTGGTATCCGAAGCTGGATTACTAGCCGAGCGCGGCTCTTCTCCGGCGGCTCACCTCACTGAAGCGCGGCGATGGCCGCGTGCCCCTTCTGCACGCCTTCATTGGCCTTGATGCCATCGAAGTACGCTTGCGCCGCCGCCGAGAGCGGGATCTTCAGATACCCCGTCCACGAAAGCACGATGTAGGCATACAGGTCCGCAGCGCTGAGCGATTTCCCGTTGAGAAAGCTCTTCTTCCCGCCGTCGAGCAAGCCCACGAGCTGGTCGATCTTCTTGAGCGCGATGCCCTTGGCCGCCTCGCGCGCCTCCGGGCTCAACGTCGGGTTGAACAGCGCGCCCACGCCCTTGTGCAGCTCGGTGGCGACGAAGCCGAGGTGGTTGAGGTACTGGTAGCGCTCCGGGGTACCTTCTTTGGGCGCCAGGCCCGCCTTGCCGGCGTCGGCGATGTACGTGAGCGTGGCGACGTTCTCGTTGAACATCGTGCCATCGGGCAGCACGACGGTGGGCACGTTGCCCTTGGGGTTGATGGTGTAAAAGTCGGTGCCGGACTTCGTCTTGTGCGTCGGGAGATCGACGGTCTCCGAGTCGAACTGGAGCCCGCCGATCGAGGCCGCGAGGAAGTTGGCTGCACCGCAGCTCGTGGGCGTGTAGTAGAGCTTGAACGTGGTCATGGCGGGGATGCTAGCCATGAAGGCGGGCGGCACGCCAGAGCTATCGCCGGGGTGCCCCCGGGTGCCGAACCTCCGGTCGCTCCGGGCAAGCGCCTCCACGGTCAGCCTCGCCGCGAAAACCCCGCATTCCGCGCGCACCCGCTGCACCGCCCACCCCGCTCTTCGCGTCAAATTCGCGTCCCCGCGCCTGGCACGCCCCCTGCTCAACACCGCTCCACCACCCAGCAGGAGCGACACCATGAGCAAGGCAATCCCCACGATCCGGAAATGGATGTCCACCAGCCCGTTCGCGGTCGAGCGCACCGAGACCCTCGAAGCGGCTCACCGGATCATGCGCAGAGAGGGTATCCGTCACCTCCCGGTGCTCGAGGGCGGCAAGCTCGCCGGCCTGGTCAGCGAGCGCGATCTCCACCTGATCGAGACGCTCAAGGACGTTGATCCGAACGTCGTGAAGGTCGAAGACGCGATGACCTCTCACCCGTACTTCGTCGCTCCCGACGCCCGGATTGACGTGGTCGTGAACGAGATGGCCGAGCACAAGTACGGCGCCGCGGTCGTGATGCAGAACGAGCGCGTCGTGGGCGTGTTCACCACCGTCGACGCCATGCGCGCCTTCACCGAGCTGCTCCACGGGCGGCTCGCGAGCTGAAAAAGGCGCCGCGCGATCCTGCGGACGCCCTTGCCGCGCGCCGCTTGCTTCGCCATGGTCCCCTCCATGAGCCAGCGCGTCGTCATCAAGTACTGCCACACCTGAAACTACAAACCCCGGGCTGCGAGTCTCGCGGCCACCATCAAGAAAGAGTCCGGCCTCGACAGCACGATCGAAGCGGGAAAACCCGGCCAGTTCGACGTGATCGTCGACGGCGAGCTGATCTTCTCCAAGCACCGGGAGGGGCGCTTCCCGGAAGAGGAAGAGATCATCCGCTCCCTCCCGAGCTGAGCCGCCCGCGATCATCGCGCTTCTCGCGCCGGGACAGCGCGCGTAACCTCGCTCCCGTGCTCCCTCGCCGCCCGCGCCTCGCCTCGTCCCTCCCCTTCCTCACCTGCGCCTCAATCGCCCTCGCCGGGTGCGGCTCGGAGAGCCCGCCCACCCCGGCTCCCTCGCCGGTGAAAATCGCGGTCGACGGCGGGTTCACGGCCGAGCTCGTCGACACCGATCGCCTGGTCATCGCCTCGGCCGACGGGCGAGTCCTGCTCGATGGGCTCCCTCCCGGCGCTGTCGCCGACAAAGCCCCTCCCCTGGTCGGCTTCGCGGTGCGCGACGTCACCACGACCTACGAAATGCAGGTCGGATCCTTCAAGCCGAGCACCACGTACGGTGGACCGTGGCGCCCGGCGTCCCACCTCGTCAACGCCGGCAAAGGCGCCCTCGATCTCACCGGCGACGACGGCCGGGTCCTGGCCCACGTGGTCCTCACGGCCCCGACCCCAGGCCACCTCGTCGCCGAGCTCACCCCTGGAGAGGGCCCCGAACGGCGTATCTCCTGGGGGTTTACCTGCAACGACGACGACCACTTCGCCGGCTTCGGGGCCCAGTCGCTCGACGTCGATCACCGGGGCTTCACCGTCCCCACGTTCGTCTCGGAGCAGGGCGTCGGGAAGAGCGACTCCGACGGGTACGCCGCCAACTGGTTCGTGGTCGGGACCCGCCACGCCAGCCAGGTGCCTATCCCCGAATACCTCTCTCGCCGCGGCTACCTGCTCCTCGCCGAGACCGACCACCGCGCCGTCTTTGCCCTCTGCTCCGAGGGCGACAAGAAGGCCGCGCGCCTCGAGCTCGATCTCCCGGTCAAGGTGCATGTCTTCGACGGCCCCGCGCCCGCGCTCTCCCTCGATCGCGCCACCAGCGCCTTCGGCCGCCCGCGGATGCCCCCGCGCGTGGCCTTCGCCCCCTGGATGGATGGCATTTACGGGAGCGCGAACGTCCGCGCCGTGGCCAAGAAGCTCCGCGACAACACCATCCCTTCCAGCGTGATCTGGACCGAGGACTGGCGCGGAGGAGAGCAGTCCGGCGACGCCTATCGCCTCAAGGAAGAGTGGGAGGTCGACACCACCCTCTACCCCGATCTGCCCGCCCTCTCGAAGGATCTCCACACCGCCGGGTTCGACTTCTTCGTCTACTTCAACCCCTTCGTCTACAAGACCTCCAAGGCCTGGCCCGAGACGGCGCCCAAGGGCTGGCTGGTCCAGAGCACCGACGGTACGCCGTACACCTTCACGGGCGCGAAATTCACCGACTGCGGCCTCATCGATCTCGACAACCCGCAAGCGCGCGACTGGGCCGTGAAGAAGATGCAGGCCGCCATCGCCCTCGGCGCCGACGGCTGGATGAACGATTTCGCCGAGTGGCTCCCCACCGACGGCAAGACGGCCAAAGGCCCCTCGGAGGCCCGCCACAACCTCTATCCCGTGCTCTGGCAAGAGACGGCGCGCGCCGCCATCGACGGGGTGACCGACGGGCAAGAGCGCCTGTTCTTCGGCCGCTCCGGCTGGATCGGGACTCCCGCCCTGGCCGACGTGATCTGGGCCGGCGATCAGCGCACCGACTTCGAGAAAGACGACGGGATGCCGACCGTGCTCCCGATCGGGATCGGCCTCGGGATCGTGGGGATCTCCACCTACGGACACGACATCGGCGGCTACCAGTCGTCGACCAACTCCACCTCCACCAAAGAGCTCTTCTTCCGCTGGACCGAGCTCGGCGCCTGGTCCCCGGTCATGCGCACCCACCACGGCACCGCCCCCAAGCTCGAGTGGACCTGGGACAAGGACCCCGAGACCATCGACCATTTCCGCCGCTACACCAGGCTCCACACCGCCCTCGTCCCCTACCTGGAATCGCTGGGAAAGACGGCCTCCGAGAGCGGACTCCCGATCTGGCGCGGCCTGATGCTGGGGTATCCCGACGACGCCGCCGTCTGGCCGATCACCGACGAGGTGATGATCGGCGACGGCGTCCTCCTCGCCCCGGTGATGACCGAGGCCGCGATCTCCCGCGCGGTGTACCTGCCCAAGGGCCGCTGGTATCCCTGGGCCGGCGGCGCGGCCATCGACGGCGAAGCGACGGTGATGGCCAGCGCCCCGGTCGCCGAGATCCCCGTCTACGCGCGCCCCGGAGCGATCGTGCCCATGTACCCCGACGGGGTGATGACCCTGGTCCACGGCTCCGCCGCCGTCCCCGACGCGAGCAGCGTGGGTGACGATCGCGTGGTGGCCCTGTTCCTCGGCGCCGCAGGCGATTTCCACGAGGCCTCCGGCCTCCAGTACACGATCGAGCACATTGCCGACGGCAGCGGCGCAGTCACCGCCACCTGGCAGGGCGCCGCGCTCTCCGCCTGCGCCGCTATCCCCAAAGCACCTTGCCTGACAGCCACCGCCGACGGCGCCACCGCGAATGTCACCGGCCCGGGATCACTCGCGGTCACGCTCGGAGGCACGCTCGCCGCGAAGATCACCGTGGCCGGCGGCGCCGCCGCGCGAAAGCTCACCTTGCTCGTACGACGCTGAAACGCGCCGTTTCAGGGGATCAAAAGCACCTTGCCCGTGGTCGCCCGGCCGACCAGGGCCTTGTGCGCCTCGGCCGCCTGCCCGAGCGGGTAAGTCGCGCCGATCCGGATCTTCAGGTGGCCCGCCTGGATGGCCCCGAGCACCACGCCGGCGCGGTGGAGCAGCTCTTCCGGTGTCGACACGTAGCTGAAGAGCGTCGGGCGGGTCAGGAACAGGGAGCCTCGCTGGGCGAGCACCTGCGGATCGAAGGGCTCGACGGGCCCGCTCGACTGGCCGAAGAGCACCAGCATCCCGCGCGGAGAGAGGCACTCGAGGCTCTTCGCGAAGGTGTCTTTGCCGACCGAATCGTAGACGACGTGGACGCCCCGACCCTCGGTGATCCGCCGGGTCTCGGCGGCGAAGTCCTCGCGCGAATAGAGGATCACGTGATCGGCGCCGGCCTCCCGCGCCAGCGCCGCCTTCTCGTCGCTCGACACCGTGCCGATCACCGTCGCTCCCGCGCGCTTGGCGAGCTGGCAGAGCAGCAGGCCCACGCCGCCCGCGGCCGCGTGGATCACGCAAACGCTCGAGGCTCCCAGCTTGAACGTGGAGTGCGCCAGGTACTCCGCCGTCATGCCCTGAAGCATGGCCGCGGCCGCCGTCTTTGCGTCGACATCGTCGGGGATGAGCACCAGCTTGACGGCGGGGACCACCACGTGGGTCGCGTACGATCCAGGCCCCGAGGCCCACGCCACGCGCTGGCCCGGCGACACGCCCGACGCGCCCTCGCCCAGCGCCTCGACGATCCCGCTGCCCTCGAGGCCGAGCGCCATCGGCGTCGCGATCTTGTACTGCCCGCTCCGCTGGTAGATATCGATGAAATTCACCCCCGCGGCCTCGACGCGGATCAGCACCTCGCCGGGGCCGGGCGCCGGCGTCGGCACCTCGGCGAGCGTGAGAACGTCGGGACCACCGGGGGCTTCGGGGCGAATGGCGAACATGGATCGCGTCATGGCGACGGGCCGCGCGCCCGTCAAGCGAAGCCGCCTCCGACGCCACGATCGCGCCACGGAATCCGGCGATCTTGCGCGCTGGAACGCGCCGCGCGCGCGCCTCGCCTCCGCGCTTGCGCCGGACGCCCGTCCCGAGGAGTATCCGCGCCGTGTCTCTTCGCCTCCCTCCCTCCGACCCCTCGCCGACGAGCCTTTCATGAGCGGGCCCGACGCCACGAAGCTCGCCGCGCGCGAGCCGGCCGCCGGCCCCAAAGGTACGCGCACCGAGCGCCTCCGCGAGGTCCTCCCGAGCCTCGTATCCATCGTCGCGCCGCGCAAGTGGACGATGCTCATCGGCCTCGGCCTGATCCTCATCACCCGCGTGACCAGCTTCGCGCAGCCGGTGGCGACCAAGTACCTGATCGACGAGGTCCTGCAAAAGAAGCACTACGACGTGCTCCCGCGCATCGTCCTGCTCGTCGGCGCGGCCTCGCTCATCCAGGGCACGACGGGGTGGGTCCTCACCCAGATCTTCAGCCGCTCGACCCAGCGCCTGATCGCCGAGCTCCGGTGCAAGCTCCAGGCGCACATCGCCCGGCTCCCGCTGCTCTACCACGACGCCAACAAGAGCGGCGCGCTCGGCTCGCGGATCATGAACGACGTCCAGGGCCTGCAAAACCTGGTCGGCGCGGGCTTCCTCGGCTTCATCGGCAGCATGATGCAAGCGTCCATCGCCCTGGCCTTCATGGCCCGCGTCAGCCTCCTGATGACCGGCGTCGCGGTCTTCGTGGTCCTCGGCGTCGGCGGCCTGATCACCCTCGGCACCTCGCGTCTCAAGGCCATCGCGCTCGAGCGCAACAAGATCTTCGCCGGGATCATGGGCCGGCTCACCGAGTCGCTCGGCGGCATCCGGGTGATCAAGGGCTATCACGCCGAGGCCCGCGAAGAGGCGGTGTTCAGCGGGGGGATCCAGAGCCTGCTCACCAACACCATGAAGTCGGTGACGCTGACCTCGAACCTCAACCTCGCCTCGGTCCTGCTCTGGGGCGTCGTCGCGGCAGCGGTGATGTGGGTCGGCGCCAGCCAGATCATCGCCGGCAAGCTCACCCTCGGCAGCTTCTTCATGTACACCGTGCTCCTCAACTTCCTGATCTCCCCGCTGATGCAGCTGATCGGGATTGGAGGCCAGGTCTCCGAGGCGCTCGCCGGCCTCGAGCGCACCAACGAGATCCTCCGCGAGCAGCCGGAAGACCAGAACCCGCGCCGCACCGTCAAGCTCGGGCCGATCGTGGGTGACGTGGTGTTCGACGACGTGCAGTTCGCCTACGTCGAGGGCAAGCCCGTCCTCCGCGACTTCTCCTTCAAGGCGCCGGTCGGCACCGTCACCGCGCTCGTCGGGCCTTCAGGATCCGGCAAATCCACCACGATTGGCCTCATCGCCGCCTTCTACGCGCCGACCAGCGGGCTGATCACCGTCGACGGGATCGATCTCGGCACGGTCCGACTCGACGCCTTCCGCACCCAGATTGGCGTCGTGCTCCAGGAGACGTTCCTCTTCGACGGCACCATCCTCGACAACGTGGCCTTCGCCCGCCCCGACGCCACCCTCGAAGAGGTCAAGTCGGCGTGCCAGAGCGCCCGCGTCGACGAGTTCGTCGAGAAGCTCGACCTCGGCTACGCCACCGTCGTGGGCGAGCGCGGGGTCAAGCTCTCCGGCGGCCAGCGTCAGCGCATCTCCATCGCCCGCGCCATCCTCGCCGATCCGCGCATTCTCATCCTCGACGAGGCCACCTCGAGCCTCGACACCCACTCCGAGGCCATGATCCAGGAGGCCCTCTCGTTCCTGCTCAAGGGCCGCACCACCTTCGTCATCGCCCACCGCCTCTCCACCATTCGCCGCGCCGATCAGATCCTGGTCGTCGACGACGGCCGGATCGTCGAGCGGGGCACGCACGACTCGCTGATCGAAGCGCGCGGCCTCTACTGCGGCATGTACAACCAGCAGCACCACAGCGAGCAGAACCTGCTGCTCGCGGCGGGAGAGGCGATGACCGAAGAGCCCGAGGCCCGGCGACAGGCCCAGTCCCAGGCCGCCCCCGCCGACGATCTGAGCTCGATGCTCTCGTTCACCGACAACCTCCCTCGCTGAGGAGCGGTCCCGACCATGAACGCCGATCTCGTCTACCTCCGGCCCAACGCGCTGATCGAGCCGCTCTTCAACCAGTGGTACGCCTGGTCGTACCTGCTCTCGCCGGCCTCGTCGGCGATGCTGGTGGCCAACGCCCACATCAAGCTGATGCAGTCGTTCGTGGCCTCGCCCCAGATCCACGTCTCGGCCCTGCAAAACCCGGCCATGCGCGGCGGCCCGTTCCTCGACATCCCGGCCGAGCGGGCCCCCGAGGTCAAGGCGCTGCTGGAAAAAACGCTGAAATCGCAGGCCCACGTGGTCGAGCTCTCCGAGGGGATCAAGGCCCTCGACAAGATCCTCGCCGACGAGGCCAAGGGCTTCTCCCTGGAGGCCCTGTACAAGAAGGTCCCCGAGGCCCTGAAGGGATATGTCGAGCTGGTCTACGATCTGAAAGACTCGGCCAGCATCCGCTTCTTCGAGGGCCTGCTCTACCAGAGCCGCTACTACCAGACGGCGTCGCACAGCCTCTGCTTCTCGCTGATGCAGCCCGACACCCGGCAGTTCGTCCTCTCCACGCCTCGCCTCCAGAATCCCGGCGACGTGATGGTGCAGATCCCCTTCAATTCCCCGGTCCTCGACGATCTCTACCGCATGCGCTACCAGGCGGCCTCGTTCGACGCCATCCGGGCGGCGCTGGGGGTCCCCGCCGAGCAAGCCGAGCTGTTTCGCACCTTCTTCACCGACGCCGCCCCGCGCGCCCGGACGCCCTTCACCGGCGCTCTCCCGCGCGTGCGCTACTTCGGCCACGCCTGCGTCCTCATCGAGTCACCGGGCGTCAACATCCTCTTCGATCCGGTGGTGAGCTACGACTTCGACGGCAAGCACGACCGCTTCACCCACGCCGACGTCCCCGAGACGATTGACTACGTCGTCATCACCCACAACCACCAGGATCACATCCTCTTCGAGGCCTTGCTCGAGCTCCGCCACCGGATAAAGCACGTCGTCGTCCCCCGGGCCAACGGCAGCACGGTGGTGGATCCTTCGCTCAAGCTGCTCTTCCAGGCCCTCGGCTTCCAGAGCGTGATCGAGGTCGGCGACATGGATGCCTTGCCGGTGCCGGGCGGCCACATCATGGGCCTCCCGTTCCTGGGCGAGCACGGCGATCTCGACATCCTCTCCAAGCGCGCCTACCACGTCGTGCTCCACCAGCACTCGATGCTGATGATGGCCGACTCCAACAACATCGAGCCTCGCCTCTACGAGCTCATCCACCAGCACACGGGCAACGTCGAGGTGGTGTTCATCGGCATGGAGTGCGAGGGCGCCCCGATGAGCTGGCTCTACGGCCCGCTCTTCACCCGCCCGCTCCTCCGCAAGAACGACCAGTCCCGCCGGTTCGACGGCTCCGACTGCGACAAGGCGATCAAGATCATCGAGGTCTTCAAGCCCGGCCAGGTCTACGTCTACGCCATGGGGCAAGAGCCCTGGCTCCGCCACGTGATGAACGTGGTCTACTCCCCCGACGCCAAGGCCATCGTCGAGTCGAGCCGCTTCTGCGAGCTCGTCCGCGCCCGCGGCGCCTCCGCAGAGCGCCTGTATTTGCAGAAGGAAATCCAGTTCTAGGATTTCGTATTTTCCAGTGACCATCGCCGTCGTCGCCGAAAAGCCCTCTGTCGCGCGGGACATCGCTGCTGTCCTCGGCGCCACGCGGCGTGGAGACGGCTTCTTCGAGGGGGCCGGGTACGTCGTGACCTGGGCCATTGGCCACCTGGTCGCGCTCGCTCAGCCGCACGAGGTCAACCCCGCGTGGAAGCGCTGGAACCTCGCGTCGCTGCCCATGCTCCCCCACGAGTTCCCGCTGGTCGTCGTCCCCGACACGAAATCGCAGTTCGCGGTGATCCGCAAGATCATGAAGGATCGCACCACCGAGCGGGTGATCTGCGCCACCGACGCCGGCCGCGAGGGCGAGCTGATCTTCCGTTACATCTACGAAGCCGCGGGCTGCACCCGGCCGGTGAGCCGACTCTGGATCTCCTCGCTGACGCCCGACGCCATCCGCGACGGGTTCAAGCGCCTCAAGGATGGCCACGACTACGACGGGCTCGCCGACGCGGCGAAGGGCCGGAGCCGCGCCGACTGGCTGGTGGGCATGAACCTCTCGCGCGCCTACAGCCTCACCCTCGATCAGGACATCTCGGTCGGCCGCGTCCAGACACCGACGCTGGCGATCGTGGCCGACCGCGAGGTGGCGATTCGCAGCTTCGTCCCCGAGGACTACCTGGAGGTCGTGGCCACGTTCGCGCCGCTCGGTCCCGACGGGCGCCCCCAGGCCATCTCGTACGAGGGCACGTGGTTCCGCGCGCCCTCGCCCGGCAACAAGAGCGACGACGATCCCGCGAAGCGCAAGCGCCTCCCGCCCGACGGCGAGGACGCCGGCGCGATCGTGGCGCGGGCGCTCTCCGGCAAAGCAGCGATCGAGTCAGTGGAGGCCGAGACTCGCAAGCTCCCTCCGCCGCTGCTCTACGATCTGACCGAGCTCCAGCGCCACGCCAACCGCCTCTTCGGCATGAGCGCGCAGAAGACGCTCGACGTGGCCCAATCGCTCTACGAGCGCCACAAGCTGCTCAGCTACCCGCGCACCGACAGCCGCCATCTCTCGAACGACATCGCCGGCACGCTCGGCGGCGTCGTCAAGGCCATCGCCGGCCGCTATCCCGGCTTGATCGCCCCTGGAACAGGGGTCAAGCCCCTCTCCCGCCGCTTCGTCGACGACGCCCGCGTCACCGATCACCACGCCATCATCCCCACGTCGACACCGGCCCGCGAGGGCGCGCTCGGGGCCGACGAGCAGCGGATCTACGATCTCGTCTGCCGCCGCCTCCTCGAAGCCTGGCACGACGATCACGTGTACTCGGTCACCACGGTGATCACCGCGATAAGCTCCCTCGCCCGCCCGCCCATCGTCGATCGCTACGAGAGCCGCGGCACCGCGGTCGATCACGTGGGCTGGAAGGTCCTCGATTTCGGAGGCGGGAAAAAAGCCCCGCGCCCCACCCGCAAGACCAACAACGGCGCTCCCGGCGACGCCGCGCCGCCGCCCGACGGCGACGACCAGGCGCTCCCGGCGGGCCTCACCCGCGGCCAGCCGCAAAAGGTGCTCGAGGCCGTCCCCGTACCCAGGCGCACGCGCCCGCCGCCCCGCTACACCGAGGCCACCCTGCTGACCGCGATGGAGCACGCCGGCCGGACCCTCGAAGAGAAAGAGCTCTCCGACGCCATGAAAGACCTCGGCCTGGGCACGCCGGCCACGCGCGCCCAGATCATCGAGACCTTGTTGCGCCGCGAGTACGTGATCCGCGACGGCAAATCCCTCCAGGCCACCGACAAGGGCATCGGCCTCATCGCCGTCGTCCACACCGAGGTCAAGAGCCCGGCGATGACGGGCGAATGGGAAGCCAAGCTCAAGCGCCTCCAGCGCGGCCAGGGCGATCTCCCCACCTTCATGGCCAGCATCGAAGCCTACGTCACCGACGTCGTCACCCGCGTCGCCAAAGGCCCCACCCACCCCCCGAGCCCGCCGCGCGCCGCACCACCTCTCCTCCGTCCCACACCGTCAACACCGTCCCCTCCCGTCCCCGTCCCCTTCCCCGCCCCCCTCCCCTCCCGCGGCCCCCGCACCCCCACCGCCCCCAGCGACCTCCGCCGCCTCCTCAAAACGGCCTTCGGCTTCAACGACTTCCGCCCCTACCAGGAGACCGTCTGCCGCGCCGCCACCGAGGGCCGCGATCTCCTCCTCGTCATGCCCACCGGAGCGGGCAAATCCCTCTGCTACCAGCTCCCCGGCGTGGCCCGCGCCGGCACCACCCTCGTGGTCAGCCCCCTGATCGCGCTGATGGAAGACCAGGCCACCAAGCTCGCTTCCCAGGGCTTCCGCGCCGAGCGCATCCACTCCGGCCGCTCCCGGGCCGAGTCGCGACAGGCCTGCATCGACTACCTCGCAGGGAAGCTCGATTTCCTCTTCATCGCCCCCGAGCGCCTCCGAGTCCCGGGCTTCCCCGAGATGCTGGCCAAGCGCATCCCCGCGCTCATCGCCGTCGACGAGGCCCACTGCATCTCGCAGTGGGGCCACGATTTCCGGCCCGATTACCGCATGCTCGGCCAGCGCTTACCGCTGCTCCGCCCCGCGCCGATCATCGCCCTCACCGCCACGGCCACGCCGCAGGTGCAAGACGACATCGTCGCTCAGCTCGGCCTGGTCCGCGCCGAGCGCTTCATCCACGGCTTCCGCCGCACCAACATCGCGATCGAGATCGTCGAGCGGAGCCCGGGAGAGCGCGCCGAGGTCATCGGCGAGGTCCTCGCCGACAAGGCCCGTCGGCCGGCCATCGTCTACGCGGCGACCCGCAAGAACGCCGAGGAGATCGGCAAAGCGCTCGGAAAGAAGCTCGCCGCGGCCTACCACGCCGGCATGGACGCCGAGGAGCGCGACCGGATCCAGACCGCGTTCCTCGACGGACGCCTGGAGATCATCGTGGCGACAGTGGCCTTCGGGATGGGCATCGACAAGGCCGATGTCCGGACAATTATTCACGCGGCGCTCCCGGGTAGCCTGGAGGGATATTACCAGGAGATCGGCCGCGCCGGGCGCGACGGCAAGCCCTCGGTGGCCATCCTCCTGCACTCGTTCGTCGACCGCAAGACCCACGAGTTCTTCCACGATCGCGACTACCCCGATCCCGCGGTGCTCGAGTCGATTTACGTGAAGCTCTCGAAGAAGCCGGTCGATCGCGACAAGCTCCGGACGAAGCTCCACATGGATCCCGATCGGTTCGACAAGGCCCTGGAGAAGCTCGGGATCCACGGAGGGGCCGAGTCGACCCTGGAGGGCGAGGTCGTGCGCGGCGCCGACGCGTGGAAGATACCGTATCAGGCCCAGCGCGCCCACAAGCTCACGCAGCTCCAGGTCATGGGCCGGTTCGCCGAGTCGCACGGGTGCCGCATGGTGCACATGATCCGCCATTTCGGCGACCAGGAAGACGACGGCGCGCCCTGCGGCCTCTGCGACATCTGCGCTCCCAACAATGCCATCGCCCGACGCTTCCGCGAGCCGACCCACGCCGAGGAGACGGCCATAGCGAGGATCCTGGAGGCCCTGGCCCGCAGCGACGAGCAGGCGACTGGCAAGCTCCACCGCGACACCTTCCCCGATGGAGGCCTGGATCGGCGCGCGTTCGAGCACATCCTCGGCGGCCTGGTCCGCGCCGGGTTGGTGATCCTGAGCGAGGAGTCGTTCGAAAAGGACGGCAAGGAGATCACCTATCAACGCGCGACGCTGACCCACGAGGGCCGCGAGCGCGGCCGCGAGGGCGCGGGGATCTCGCTCGCTGCTGAGCCGAAGAAGAAGGAGAAGGTCAAGAAGCGGGTGGGCGCGTCGTCCTCGTCGTCCGCTTCGAAGGCGAAGAGCGACGCCAAGAGCAAGTGGTTCTTCATCAACCGGAACAAGCGCGCGAAGAAGACTTCCCGCTGATCGCCGGCCGGATCGGCTACGCTCACGGCATGACTTCACCTCCTCGCACCGGGCTCTTCTTCCTCACCGCCGCGCTTCTCACCGCGTGCGGCGGCCGCTCCCAGCTCCGCGACAGCGGCTCCGTCGGCGTCGGCGGAAGCGGCGGCGCCGGGCCTTCCACCACCACGGTCAGCGTCTCCAGCGCCGGCGGGTTCGGCGGCGCAGGCGGCTTCGTCGACGTCGGCGGCTCGGGCGGCATGCTCGCCGGCTGCGTGGTCGACGGGGCGCCCATCGGGCTCGCCGGCACCCAGGGATACGTCACGTCGGACCCCGTCTTCGTCACTCCAATCCAGGTCGACAGCACCACGCTGGTCGCGGCCTGGCAGGCCAACGAAGGCCCGTCGACGCCGCCAATCGAGCTTCGCCACACCTCGTTTCAACCGTGGGGACCGTGGCCAGCCGACGCGACGCTCGGGCCGAGCTACCTCGCTACCTACGACGGCGGACAAGGGTTCTATGCCGCTCCTTCGCAGACCGATTTCAGTCTCGTGTTCGCCAGTCCATCCCCGGGCACCGGGCTCATCTACCTTTCTCACCTCACCCCTGGAAAGGGTTTTGCCGGCGTCGCCGAGGCACTCATCGGCGGCCCGGCCCAGCCCCTTTTTCTCGAGCGGGGCACCGATCCACAGGTTCATTTGCTAGGGTCATTCACCTCCTCGGCAGGGGTTCATGTCTTCAACACTCTTCACAGGAACGATACAGGGCCGGGCGAGTTCTTCGCCTTCGGTCTGGGCTGCGCGCTCGATCCGATCGCCGCCGGCGCCGCGCCGTTCGGAGAAGACTTCTTCGTCGCCTTCGCGAGCGGCAGCGGGTTCGACGATCCGGGCTGCGCCACAGGAGCGGGGATCACCACCGCAAATCGACTCCAGCTCGCCCGGGTGACCAAGGATGGCAATGTCACCTGGCTCCAGGAAATCAAGGGCAACGGCGGCGGCGAGACCATCACTACGGTGAAGGTGGTCCCCCGCCTCGACGGGGCCTGGGTCGCCTGGACTGGCTCGTTCAAGGGCCCCATGCTCCACGTCGTGCGCCTGGACTCGCTGGGACAGCCGACGGGCGCGCAGTTCGGCGTCCCCTTCTTCGGCGACGTCAGCTCGCTCTCGGCCACGAGCCTCGGAGATCGCCTGGCGCTCGCCTGGAGCGGGAGCGCTGCGGACGCCCCCTCGCAGATCCGGATCAACCTCCTCTCCACCTTCGGCAACCTCGACGCCGATCTCTCGATCAACCTCGGTCCCTCGGCGATGGGGCGAACAGCCCTCCTCGGCTCCCCGTCGAACAAGGGCCTGCTCGTCGCGTGGTCCGAAGAGGCGTTGCTCGGGCCGCAGATCCGGATGGCCCGCCTCGCGTGCTCGCTCCCCTGAGCCCACAAATCTGCTAGACAGCGCGGATGATCACCGCGTCGACGCTCTCTCCCCTCGAAGCACCGTACCTCGCTCCCCGCGGCGACGCGCCCGCGCGCGTCACCCTCGGCACGATGAACTTCGGCAAGCGCACCAGCGCGGCCGAGTCGGCGCGGATCATGGACCGCGCGGTGGAGCGCGGCGTCGCCCTCTTCGACACCGCCAACATGTACTCCGACAGCGAGTCGGAGCGCCTCGTCGGCAAGGCCATCGCCTCGCGCCGCGGCAGCATCGTCCTGGCCACCAAGGTCGGCTACGGCCGCGTCGGCAACAGGTTCGAGGGCCTCTCGCGCGCCGCGATTTCCAGCGCGATCGAGGGGAGCCTGGGCCGCCTCGCCACTGACTACATCGATGTCTATTACCTCCACGGGCCCGACGCCGCGACGCCGATCGAGGAGACGATCGACGCCATGGCCGAGCAAATGGCGAAGGGCCGGGTCCGCCACCTCGGCATCTCCAACTTTGCTTCGTGGCAAATCCTGGAGATCGACCGCGCGTGCGACGAGCGCGGCCTCGCTCGCCCGCGGATCTCGCAGGTGATGTACAACCTGCTCATCCGCCAGGTCGAGGTGGAATACCTGCGCTTCGCCCGCAAATACCCGATCCACACCACGGTGTACAACCCGCTCGCCGGCGGCCTGCTCACCGATCGCTACAAGGCGGGCGACACCGTCGCTCAGGGCTCGCGCTTCGACAAGAACAAGCTCTACCAGAAGCGTTACTGGAACGATCGGATGCTGGAGCTCGTGGCGGGCTACCGCGCTCTCGCGGCCGAGCACCAGCTCACCATGGTCGAGCTCGCGTATGCCTGGCTCGCGCAGGCGCCCGGGGTCGACTCGATCCTCGTCGGGCCGGGCAGCATCGACCACCTGGACGCCGCGCTCGACGCGGTGGAGAAGCCGGTATCGGCCGAGCTCCGCGAAAAGGCGCGGGCCCTCCACGAGGCCTTCACCGGCACGGACGCCTCGTATGCCCGCTGAGTATCTCCTCCCCGGCGCGGTGGATCTCGATCTCACCGAGCCCCTCGCCCACTTCGCCGAGCACGGCTATGCCCGCCTCGGCCGGGTGCTCTCCGACGCCGGCGCAAAGGAGCTGGGCGCGCGCGTCGACCAGCTCATGATGGGGGAGATCGTCTATCCCGGCCTGTTCTTCCAGAAGGACACCGACACCGGAAACTACGACGATCTGGAGTACAAGAAGGGCTATCAGGGCCCCTCGCTCAACTACCGCAAGATCGAGAAGCTGGAGAAGGATCCGCTCTTCCTCGCCTGGATCGAGAACCCCCTGTTCGAGCGCGTGGCGCGGGCCGTGTACCCGGGCGAAATCGCCATCTACCGGGCTCTGATCTTCAACAAGGCGCGCACCGGCGGTACGGTGTTGCCCTACCACCAGGACGGGGGCATTTACTGGGGCCTCGACCGCGATCCGCTGCTGCAAATCTGGACCGCGCTCGACGATACGCCGCTCGAATCCGGCTGCGTGGAGATCCTCCCCGGCAGCCACCATCAGGGGTTTGCCACGCCGCTCGGGGGCCTCATCCCCAAGGACATCTCGCTCGCCCGCGGCGGCGACCGAGACACGGTGTTTCTCCCGGCCCGCCGGGGCGAGTCGATCCTGATCCACAATCAGGTCTGGCATCGCTCCGGCGTCAACTGCACCGGCTTGCCCCGGCGCGCCTTCACCGTCTGCTACATCAGCGCCGAGACGCGATGTCTGCGCAAGAAGCGGGCGCCGCGGAGCTTCATCCGGGTCTTCGATCGAGGCGTCACGGCCGGCGCGTCGCCGGATCCTTCGTCGTCTCCGCCCCGAGGCTGATCCGCATCGGGGCCTCGAACACCGGGGCTCCGATCCGCGTCGGCGCGGCGTGGAGCTCGTCGACGACGTGGAACTCGGAGCTGTAGTTGCGGGCGAGCCACACCTCGCACCCGCGCGATTGCTCGTCCGAGAACTGGTACTTCACCGAGTAGTCGATGCACGAGATGAAGGCCTGCTTCGCCCGGAGCTTGAAGGGCTCGCTCGAGTGATCGATCCCGTCGGTGTACGCGCCCAGGATCTCTTCCCAGCGCAGGTCTCCAAACGGGCTCGGCCCGGTCTGCTTCCACTCCTTCGGCACCGGGGCGGCGCGGAACTCGGCCACGAACTTCCCCCACATCTGCCCGACGCGCGCGCCCGAGGCGATCGACCAGCGCGGCGGCGGGGCGATCGGGAGATTCAAGATCTCCAGATAGGCCTTCTCCGCCTCCTCGATCAGCGGGCGCTTGCGCTTGATCCAGGCGGCGACCTTGCCGTTGATGTGCGCGAGGACGTCCTCGCGCTGGCCAGAGCCCTTGTACTCGGGGAAGCGGATCCGGTCGGCCTCGCGGCGCTTCTGCTCGGCGAAGAAGAACTTGGCCTCGCCCACCGCCATCAGCACCTTGCCAATCCGACGATCGCGATCGCCGTCGTCGGCCGCGACGATCCGCTTGACCACACCCTGAGGATCCTTGAACGCCGCCCGCACCTTCTCGAACTCGGCGGCCGCGCCGGTGGTCCCGCCGGTCTTCCCGAGGGCCCGCCCGAGCAGCGCGTGCGCCTGGATCTGCACGTCGATCGAGGCGCTCTTGTCGATGGATCGCATCGCGGCAGACAGCCTCTTTGCGCCGCCGGCATAGTCCTCGCGCTCGATGTCGTGCGCGCCGACGGCGAAGGCGATCTGCGCGGAGAGCGCGGGCTTCTGCGATCCATAGGTGCGCTCGAACTGCTCGGCGTCCTTCATGGCCTGCGGGTCCTGGCCGAGGCCGAGGCGGAGGATCACCGCGTCTTCCTGCGCTTCAGCGGCCCTGTCGACGCGCGGGCTCTCCCGGGCAAAGCGCTCGTACCACGTCGCGGCCTCCTCGTAGACGGCGATGGCCTGGAAATTCCCGCCGATCTCGTACACCGCCTTGCGGGCCAGCTCGGTGTGATCGAGGTTGAAGTGAGGATCGATGAGCACCTTGCGCACGCCGATGGCCTTGGCCACGAAGCGCGCCGCCTGGAAGGCCCGCGCCGCGTTGGTCAGCACCTCGTCCATCCGCTCGCAGCCGGGCCGCTTCGCCGCGCAGGCGTCCTTGCCGTACTTGTTCCAGATCGTCAGGTAGAGCTCGGCGCCGGCCTCGAACGAGGCGGGCGTGGCCTTCGCGACCAGCGCCTCGGCCTTCTTCCACAGGAGATCGCGCTCGACCTTGAGCAGCGTCCCGCACTGGTCGGCGTTCTCCTTCTCCTTGCCACCCTCGCAGTACGCGGTGGCCAGCGCCGGGACATCGGTGGTCATGGTGTCGAAACAGGCAGTCTTCCCGCGCGTGGAGGCCAGCACGTTGAGCGACTCCAGGTAGAGCTGCGCGGCGTAGATCCCCGCGTCGTTCTCCGGGTGCTCGAGCGCGATCTGCCGGAACGCCACCGCCGCTTCCTCCCAGTGATGGGCCTCGAAGTAGGTCCGCGCGCGGCCATAGGCCACCTCGACGCGGCGCTCGCGCCCCTCCTTGTCGGTCGCCGCCGGCGCCGGCAAGCACAGATAGCGCGAGAACGAGGCGAGCATGCCCTTCTCGGTCTCCGACAGGTCCCTCGGCGCGAGATCCGGCGCCGCGCCGCGCGCCGGAGCGGCACCCCTGCCCACCCGATCCGAGTGCCCCTCGTGGGTCGCGTGATAGAGGTTCTGGTAGCAGATCGCCGAGGTGTACGCGGACTCGGCCGCGAGCGGCCCGCGCGGATCGTCGGCGGCGACGGCGTCGAAGGCCTGTCCGCATTTGTCCCACCGCTTCCGGGCGTAGAGCAGATCGGCCATCAGATAGGCAATCTTCCCGCGCGAGGGCCAGTCTTCCTTGATGATCCTCGGGAAGCGCAGGGCCTCGAAATCAGCCTTGGAGAAGGTGCGGACCGCCTGCTCGTAGAGATCCGCCGCGAGGTCCATGGTCTTCTCGTCGCCGGTCCCGCGCACCCCGTCCGAGCCGGTGGCCTCGAGGTGCCAGGCCATCGCCGTCTCGATCACCAGCTCGGCCGTCTCGCTCTTGCAAGCGAGCTTGTCGGCGTCGGGGAACGGCTGGGTGAGGAAGCGCCCCATCGCCTCGACCTGGCGCCCCATCTCGGCCTTGATCGAGGCCTTGTCGCCCGACCGCATCGCCATCGTCGCCTCGGTGATCCGCGACTGGTAGCTGCAGAGCTTGGGCCCGCGATCGCGCCCGGCGAGATCGCGGTAGAGATCGATCCCCTCCTTGAAATGCCCGGTGTCCAGGTACGCTTGCCCGAGCTCGCCCATCAGCTTGTAGGTGCTGGTGCTGTCCGATCCGACGTCGCCGGAGAGCGGCTTGAGAAAATCGTAGGCCTTCTTCGGATCGCCCGCGAGCGCGTACACCGGGAGCAAATCGCGCCGCGCCGAGGCCGCGAGCCCCTTGCTGCTGGCGAGCTGGGGAAACTGCGTGCCAAAATCGATGGTCTTCTTGAACTCGCTCAGCGACTGGATGAAATCACCCTTGTTCCAGTACACATACGCCAGCTTGTAGTGCGAATACCCGAGCACCGTGTTGCCCGGCGCCGGATAGCGCGTGACCTCCTTGTACGACTGCTCGGCCAGCGCCCAGCGCGTGGGATCGCCCTGCGCTTCGGTGAAGAAGAGCTCGCCGAAGGCCAGATAAGCGTTGGGGATGTAGCGGGATTGCGTCCAGTCGGAGATCAGCCCCAGATAGACCTTGCGGGCCTCGTCGAGCTTGTGATCTTGCTCGTACTCGTAGGCGAGGTTGTAGAGCACCTCGTCCAGGCAGCCGCTGCTCGTGGGCCCGGTGGTCTGGCACCATCGCGGATAGTCGGCGCGGAGCCGCTCGTAGCTCTTCTCGGCGGCCTGACGGGCCGAGATCTCGATCTTCTCCGAGCGATCGCCCTCGGCGCGGGCCGTGGCGGCGGCAGTGGGATTCTCGCGGCGGATCTCGTCCGCGTGGGCGCGACTCTCGATCTTCTTCCGGAAGGCGCTGGCCTCCAGCTCGACGTAGCTGTCGGCGAGGCGGCGGATCAGGCCCGGGCGATCCGGCGCCGTCGCCGGCGTGGACGTGAGCAGGCTCTCCAGGCCTTGAATCGTGGTCACGAGGAGCTGAACGGCCTTACCGCTGGCGATGTTGCGGCGGATCTCCACCGCGCTCCCCGGCCCGTCGGGGTTGGGCGGTTTGGTGACGCTCTTCAGCGCCTTTGCCGGGACCGGCGGAGGGAGCTTGACCGGCGATTTCGCGCCCGGAACATGCTCGGCGGTGGGGCCGGCGGGGCACGCAAAGAGCGACTCTGCCACGCTGGAAGAGATGCACACGTCGTCGGCGGAGGCCGGGACCGCGACGCCGAGAGAGGCAATCACGGACGCAGAGAGGCTGATCAGGTGCAGGCGTTTGGACATGGCCGACCCTCGCTTCGGGAGAAGGATGGATGGATAGAAGCGGCGCCGAGCGTCGGTCGCGGCGACCCAGCGGGCCGCAGGCGAGCCGGACGCACGGCGCCGACAGAAGAGCTTCGGGGAAGCGCACGCGGGCGAGCGCGGCTTCGGAGCTTGAACACGCGTCGCCGCCGACCCTTGGGAGGGACGCGGCGCGGGCGTTCACTCGTCCGGGATCCGACGCCGACGCTGCCGGAGCAGGGCGGCCGCGCGGGCCGAGGGATCGGGGGGCGCGCGCACGGTAGAGGTGTCCCGACCCTGGAGGTTCCGGGCGAGCGCGCGGATCGTGGGGTACGTGAAGAGATCGATCAGCGGGAACGCGCGGCCGAGCGCGCGCTGGAGGAGCTGGTGGGCCCGCACCGCCAGGAGCGAGTGGCCGCCGAGATCGAAGAACCCGCGGTCCACCGGCGGCGCCTCGATCCCGAGCACGTCGCCCCAGATCGCCGCGATTTGCCGCTCGAGATCGCTCTCGGGCGCAGCGCCGATCGGGGCGTCGGGGGGTAGCGCCAGCGCGGCGAGGGCGCGGCGATCGAGCTTGCCCGCGGCGCTCCGCGGGAGGCGAGTGGCCGCCGCGAAGCGCGAAGGGATCAGCGCCTCGGGCAGGCGCGCGCGGAGAAAATCGACGAGATCCTCAGGCAAAGAAGGCGAAATCCAGGCAACGAGCCGATCGGGCGCAGGCGGCCGGCGTAGGGCCAGCACGCCGGCGTCGCGCACGTCCGGATGCTCGAGGAGGGCTCGCTCGATCTCGCCGGGCTCGATCCGGAGGCCGCGCACCTCGAGCTGATCGTCGCGCCGACCCACGAAAAGAAGGGTTCCATCGTCGGTCTGCCGCGCGAGATCGCCGGTGCGGTAGAGCGTCGTCGCCGCGAGCTCGGTGAACGGGTTGGGGACGAACGCGGCGCGCGTGGCCGCGTCGTCGCCGTGATACCCGAGCCCGACCGCGGCGCCGCCGAGGTGGATCTCGCCGACGGCGCCGATCGGCGTGAGGCAGCCGTGCTCGTCGACGAGGATCGCGCAGACGTTGTCGATCGGGCGACCGATGGGGATCTCGCCCTCCGAGGCCGCGTCGACGAGGTGCGCGACGCAGCCGATCGAGGCCTCGGTGGGCCCGTAGAGGTTGGTGACGCGGACGCCGCGAAACGCCTGCTGGAAGCGCGCGACGGGCTCGCGCCGGATCGCCTCACCGCCGAAGATGACATCGCGCAGGCTGGCGAGGCGAGGCGCGGCGTCGAGGAGATCGTCGATCGCCAGGTCGAAGAGCGACGGGACGAAGTCGAGGATCGTGACGCCGTGGCGCGCGACGAGATCGACGAGGATCGACGGGGGCAGCGCGGGCTCGTCCGGCGGGATCACCACGGCGCCGCCGCGGGTGAGCGGCCAGAGGAGCTGCCAGATGGCGCTGTCGAAGACCGATGCCGTGGTTTGCAGCGTGATCGGCGGCGCGGCGCCGAACGTGGAATCCATCCAGGCAAAGCGGTTGTCGAGGCCGCGATGAGGGATGACTGCGAGCTTCGGGGTGCCGGTCGATCCGGAGGTGAGCATCGCGTAGATCGGTGATTCGCTGTCGAGGGGCCACGGGGCGGGCGCGGAGGCCCGCCCACCACGGAAGGCGCGCTGCGTGAGAACTGCCACGCGGCCTTCGAGTGGGGGCAGCGCTGCGAACGGGGCGGATGTCACGACGACGGGCGAAGAGATTTGATCGAGGATCGACGCGAGGCGGGCCGGGGGCCAGCGGGGATCGAGGGGGACGAAGGCCGCGCCGGCGCGGAGGATGCCGAGCATGGCGATCACGGTGTCGGCGCTGCGGCCGGTGAGGATCGGGATCAGGGATCCACGGGGAACGCTCGCGGCCTCGAGCGCGGCGGCGACGCCGGCCGAGGCGTGATCGAGATCGGCGTACGTCAGCCGCTCTTCGCCAACGATCACGGCAATGGCGGAAGGAGTCCGCGTCGCGTGCGCGAGGACGCGGCGCGCGACCGACCGCTCGCCGATCCGCCGGCGCGCCGTCGGGTTGAAGTCGACGAGGATCCGGCGGCGCTCGGGCGCGCCGAAATCGGGGAGCTCCCACAGCGGGCGATCGAGCGCCGCCGGCATCGCCGCGAGGAGCGCGAGCAAGTGCTCGCCGTAGCGCGCGATCGTCGGGCCGCGAAGGCGATCGGGGTTGCACCTGAGCGATCCGACGAGGCCCGTCGGGCCGCGGCGGAGCGAGAGGGAGAGATCGCAGAGCGCCCCGCCGAAGCCGAGATCGACGTCGACGACCTCGACGCCCGCGGCGGCGATCACCGGCGGAGGCGTCGTGTCGACGAGGAGCATGGCCTGGACGATCGGCATCCGGTCCGGATCGCGCGGGGCCTGAAGCGCCGAGACGAGGCGCTCGAACGGCAGCTCGTCGTGAGCGTAGGCGCCGAGCATCGAGGCGCGCACGGCCGCGAGCAAGGCGCGGAGATCGGCGGCGTGATCCATCGTGATCCGGACGACCACGGTGTTGACGAACGTCCCGGCGAGGGGCTCGATCTCGGCGACGTCACGGCCGGAGACCGGCACGCCGATCGCCAGATCGGGCTGGCCGCCGAGGCGGGAGAGGAGCACCGCGAAGCCGGCGAGCAAGACCATGGCGAGCGTCGACGAGGTCTCCCGCCCGAGGGCGGTCAGCGCTGCGGCGAGGGGCTCGGGGAGGATGATCGCGACCCCGGCGCTCCCGCGCGAGCGCGTCTCCGGCGGCGGGAGATCGCGCGGGAGATCGAGCGGCTCGAGGCCGGCGAGGCGCGCGGTCCAGTAGCCGAGCAGCGCGGCGAGGCGATCGCCGGTGAGCGTCGCCCGCTGCCACGCGGCGTGATCGGCGGTCTGGAGCGGGAGCGCTGCGAGCGGGCTCGGAAGGCCCGCGCGCGACGCGTGGTAGAGCGCGGCGAGCTCTCGGACGAGCAGCGCCACCGTCGCGCCGTCGGCCGCGAGGTGGTGGAGGACGAGCAAGAGCAGGTGATCGCGGTCGTCGACGGCGACCACGGCCACGCGCAGCAGCGGGCCCTGGTCGAGGTCGAAGCGGCGGTGCGTGAACCGGAGGGCGAGGCTCGTCACCCGATCGACCGGATCGCCGCGCCACGGCGGCAGCGCGAGACGCTCGATTTCGAGGCCGATCGCGTCGCAAATCCGCCTTCGTGGCGCGCCGTCAACGGTGGGAAACGTCGTCCTCAGCGCCTCGTGGCGGGCGACGAGCGCGCCGAGAGCGCGCGAGAGGGCCGGGCAATCGAGCGCGCCGCGGAGGCGGAGCAGCACCGGCACGTGGTAGGTCGGATCGCCGGGCCAGATCTGCTCGGCGAACCAGAGGCGCTCCTCGGCGAACGAGAGCGGGATCGGCGCGTCGCGCGGAGCGCGGCCGATCGGCGGGCGCGGCGCGCGCGTCGGCGCGGCGAGCTCGGCCTCGATCCAGCGCGCGAGCGCGGCGACCGACGGCGCCTCGAACACCGCGACGAGCGGGACGTCGATCCCGTCCTCGGCGCGCAGGCGCGCGACGAGGCGCGCCGCGAGGAGCGAGTGGCCGCCGAGAGCGAAGAAATCGTCGTCGCGGGAGACGGCCTCGACGCCGAGCACCGCGCGGAAATGCGCGGCGATCCGGGCCTCGATCGGGCCTCGGGGATCGTCGCCGGGGGACGCCGACGTCGCGGCCGTCGCGGTGGATCCGAGCGCGCGCCGATCGATCTTTCCGCTCGGCGTCAGCGGGAGCCGGTCGACGATCGCGAGGCGCGCCGGGATCATCGGCGCGGGGAGCACGGCGCGGAGGCGGGCGAGGATCGGCGCGGGATCGATCGTCGCGGCGTCGCGCGGGACGACGTGCGCCAGGAGGACCGTGTCGCCGGACGCGTCGTCGCGCGCGATCACCACCGCCGCGGCGACGTCGGGATCGGCCCCGAGCCGGGCCTCGATCTCGCCGAGCTCGACGCGGTGGCCGCGGATCTTGACCTGGAAATCGGTGCGACCGAGGAAGGCGAAGCGGCCGTCGGCGAGGCGTCGGACCCGATCGCCGGTGCGGTAGATCCGCGCGCCGGAGCCGGGATCCACGCGGAACGCGGCCGCCGTGAGATCGGGGCGGCCCGCGTAGCCGAGCGCGAGATGGAGCCCCGAGAGCGCGAGCTCGCCCTCGTCGGCGGTCGACGCGTCGCCGTGCTCGTCGACGATCTGCGCCTCGATCCCGGCGACGGCCCGACCCACCGGCATCGGATCGTCGAGGATCGGATCCACCGCCGAAAAGAAGGCCTGGAGCGCGAGCGTCGACTCGGTGAGGCCGAGGCCGTTCACCAGGATCGCGCCCGGCGCGAACCCGGCGCGGAAGGCCGCGAGATCGGCGGCGCGCATCGGCTCGCCGCCGAGGACGACCCGGCGCACCGCCGGCAAGACCGCGAAGCCGGGCTCGGCGACGAGCTGGCGAAACACCGTCGGCGTGGCGTGGATCACGGTGATCCCGCGCTCGCGCATCCACGCGGAGAGCCCCGCGAAGCCGACGCCGCGGAGATCGCGGAGGTGCACGGAGGCGCCCGCGAGCAGCGCGCCGAAGAGGTCCATCAGGCCGGCGTCGGAGGCCAGCGACGCCAGGAGCGAGAGGCGATCGTCGGGGACGACACCGAGGCTCCGCGCGTAGGTCTCGGCGTGATGGACCAGGTTTTCGTGGCTCTGGACGACGCCCTTGGGGTGCCCGGTCGAGCCCGACGTGGAGAGAATGTACGCGGGATGAGACGGCGCGATCGCCGGCAGGGGCGCCTCGCCGAGCCACGCCGCGAGCGGGATCGAGCCGGCGATCGACGCGGCGAGCGCGCGGTGCGGCGCGTCGGCGAGGATCGCGCCGATCTCCAGATCGCCGAGGATCTGCGCGAGGCGCGCCGGCGGATCCAAGGGATCGAGCGGCACGTAGGTGCGGCCCGCGAAGAGGACGCCGAGCGCCGCGGCGGCGATCGAGGCGTCGTGAGCGCCGAGGAGCGCCACCCGCGCGGCGTCGGGGTGCGCCGCGAGCCCGCCGACGATCGAGCGGGCCTCGGCGAGCAGCGCGCCGTACGTGAAGGCGTGGTGCGCGCCGTGGATCGCGGGCGCGCCGGGGCGAGCCCGGGCGATCGCCGCGAAGCGATCCGGGATCGTCGCCGTTCCCCGCGCGCGCTCGTCGCTCACGTCGGATCCTCCAGCCGATCGAGGAAGGCGAGGATCGCCGCGCCGAGCTCGGCGGCGTGGGGCGGCGTCAGCATCGAGCGATGGTCGCCGGCAACTCGTTGCACCTCCAACGATCCTCCGACGACGCGGTCCCAGCCGAGCGCGGGCGTGGCCCCGGCTTCGGGCGAGGCCACCGCCGCGCGAAGCAGGGCGATCGGCCCTGCGAACCGGCCTGGTCGGTAGCGCGATCGCGCGAGGCCGTGGGCCGCGAGGACGCGGCGCTGCTCCACCGACGCGGCGGGATCGTCGGCCGGCGAAGCATCCGCGGGCTCGACCAGCGCGAGCGGATCGAGGAGGACCACCGCAGCGTCGCGCCCCTCGCGGCGGAGCTGGACGCCGATCTCGTAGGCCACGAGCGCGCCGAACGACCAGCCGACGATCCGGTGCGGACCCTCGGGGCGCGCGGCGATCGCCTCGTCGACGTGGGCCGCGGCCATCGCCTCGACGCGAGAGAACGGCTCGCGCCCGTCGTCGACGCCGCGCGCGGTGAGGGCGACGCCGCGGCGCGCCGGGGCGATCGCCGCCATCACGTGGATGAGCGGGATCGCCGTACCGCCGTGGCACGGCGCGAAGAGCAGCGGGGCGCGCGGCACGAGCCCCCTACCCTTCGTTCGGGAGCTCGTAGCCGAGCTCCTGGGCCAGGGCGCGGGCCTCGGCCCCGAGCCGGTTTCGCAAGCGGATCCGGCGCCAGGCCTCGCCGAGCTCGGGCTCGATCCGATCGCGCTCGTGGAGGCCGGGATCGCCGACGCCGTCGATCATCCGCGCGCCGCCGTCGTAGGGGACGAGCACCTCGGCGCGAGGCTCGACGCCGAGCGCCGCGCAGACGCCGCGCATCGATCGATCGGGATCGGCGACGAGATCCTCGAAGCGGACGCGGTGCGCGGGGTGCCCGGTCCGGGCCAGGAACGCCAGCACGTTGCGGTTGCAGAGCACCCAGTGGCGCTCGCCCTGGGCCTCGGGATCGGCCGCCGGCGCGCGGGCCATGCTGCCGATGCGGTTCCGCACGTACGACTCGATCACCGCGTACGGGTGCCGGACCAGGTGCACGAGGCGCGGCGAGCGGAAGGTGGCGAGCGCGCGGTCGAGCGTCTCTACCCGCTCGGCATACGAAGGCGATTTGTCGACCAGCAGGCGCGGGCGGGTAAGGTCCTGGAGCAACCGGTAGATGTCCTGGACCGAAGCGTCGGCAGCCTGGAGCGCGGCGACCCGAGCCGCGGCGGAGGGCGCGTCGAGGCCCTCGAGCTCCATCAGCGCGCGCGCGAGGCCCCGGCCGAAGTGCGGCGAGGGCAGGCCCGCCTCGCGCTCGCGGAGCGAGCGGAACATGAGCAGGTGGAGCTCGGGCGGGCAGAAGAGATCCGGGTGGCCGGCGAGCATCACGCGGAGGAGCGTGGAGCCGGAGCGGGCGCTGGAGAGGATCAGGCCGATCGGTGGGTTTGGCGGGAGCGAGAGAGCGGGAACGGGGACGGGTTCGATCGTTGCTGCTGCAACGGTTGATGCCCTGAGATCCGCGAGGAGGTCGGCGAGCGCGGCCGCGGTCGGGCGGGCGAGGATTTCGTGCGGGTAGACCGGCCTCCCGAGGTCGCGCTTGATCACCCGGAGGAGATCGGGAACGGCGTCGGCGAGGCCGAGAGGGCGGAGATCTGCGGCGGCGCGCACCTGGGCTTCGGGCAGCGCGAGGGCGTCGGCGAGCTCGGTGACCGCGTAGTCGAGGAGGTTGGCCAGGCGATCGCGCGAGGCGGGCCCGGGCGAGCGGGCGATGCTGTCCCAGCGCTCGGCGAGCGCGGCGATGGTGCGGTGCTCGATCAGGCTGCGGACCGAGAGCTCGACGCCGAGCGTGGCGCGGAGGCGATGGAGGAGCTGGATCGCCAGGAGCGAGTGGCCGCCGAGGGCGAAGAAGTCGTCGTCGACGCCGATGCCGTCGAAGCCGAACGAGGCCTGAAACGCCGCGGTGAGCGCGCGCTCGCGCGGGGAGCGCGGGCCTCTGAACGCGGCGGCCTCGGCGAGGCGCGGAGGACGCGCGACCGGCGGCGCCATTTTCGTGGCGGGTTCAGGCGCCGTGAAATTGTGCGGCGCGACCGGCCCGTCGATCCAGTGGCGCGAGCGCTCGAACGGGGTGGTCGGGAGCGGGACGCGGCCCGGCGATCCCTCGGGCCAGAGGCCGCGCCAGTCGATCGGCGCGCCGGCGACCCACAGCTCGGCGACGGCGCCGAGGAGGTGACGGAGATCCTCGCCGCGTCCCTCGGGGAGCGAGGTGACGACGGTGCGCGGCGGGCCGCCGAGCCGCCTGGCCGCGAGCCGCGCGAGGCTCGCGAGGCCCGCGCCGGGGCCGATCTCGACGATCAGGTGATCGGGATCGGCGACGAGGTGATCGATCGCCGGAGCGAGCGCGACCGGGTGACAGAGGTGCTCGGCCCAGTACGTCGGACGCGTGGCCTCGTCGGCGGTAAGCCGCGCGCCGGTGACGCTGGAGAGGTACGGGATCCGCGGCGCGCTTCGGGGGAAGCGGGCCACGATCGCGGTGAGCGCCGCCGCGATGGGCCGCATGGCCTCGGTGTGGACCGCGTGCTCGACGTCGAGGCGCTTGCAGGTGATCTCGCGCAGGGCGAGGCCGCGCTCGAGCGCGGAGACGGCGTCGATCGATCCGGCCACCACCGTGGTGCTCGGCCCGCTCCGGACGGCGATGGTCACGCCCGGCGCGTCGATCGCCTCGATTTCGAGCGCCGACAGCGCGACGGCCGTCATCGCGCCCGGCGGGAGCGAGGCGATGAGCCGGGCCCGCGCGGCGGCGAGCGCGAGGGCGTCGTCGGGCGTGAAGACCCCGGCGGCGACCGCCGCGGCGAGCTCGCCGAGGCTGTGGCCGAGGACGATCGCCGGCACGACGCCGAGCGAGGCCCAGAGCGCCTGGAGCGCGAGCTCGAGCGAGAGCAGCGCCGGCTGCGCCGCCGTCGTCGACGAGAGCGCGGAAAGGCCCCGATCGGCGGCGCGGCCGATCAGGCGGCGGAAGGGATCGACGGGCGCGGAGTCGTCGAGGAGCGCCCCGCGAACGTCGAGGTCGATCAGCGGCAAGAGCACCTCGGCCGAGCGATCGATCGAGGCGCGGAACACCGGGAACGCGCGGTAGAGCGCCGCGGCCATGCCCGGGTGGTGCTCGCCGAGCCCGGCGTGGACGAAGGCGATCTTCGGGGCTCGGTCGAGCGAAATACCCGAGAAAACCAGGCCCGGAGCGCGATCGGCCAGGGCCCGCGCCGCGCCCTCGATCGAGCTCGCGAGCGCGGCGCGGCGATGAATGAACAAGGCGCGCCCCGACGCGAGGGTGGCGGCCACGGCGGCGAGATCGGCGCCGGGATCGGCGGCGAGGTGATCGGCGAGGTTCGAGGTCATGGCCTCGAGCGCGGAGCGCGATCGGGCCGAGAGAACCAGCGCTTTCCAGGGTAGGCCCTCGATCCTCGCGGGCGGCGGCGGGGCCTCTTCGAGGACCACGTGCGCGTTGGTGCCGCCCATCCCGAACGAGCTGACGCCGGCGCGGCGCGGGCCCCGGGACGGCCACGGCGCGAGCGCGCTCTGCACGAAGAACGGCGTGGCGGCGAAGGGGATCTGCGGGCTCGGCCGCTCGAAGCCGGCCGTGGCGACCAGCGTCCGCGCCCGCAAACAGAGGATGGCCTTGATCATCCCCGCGAGCCCGGCGACGACGTCGGTGTGGCCGATGCTGGCCTTGATCGATCCGATCGGGCACGCGGCGCGGCGATCGTCGTCGGCGAAGGCGCGCGCGAGGGCCTCGATCTCGATCGGATCGCCGATCGGCGTCCCGCTCCCGTGCGCTTCCAGATAGCCAATCTCGCGCGACGCGATCCCCGCCGCAGCGAGGGCGTCGCGGATCACCTGCGCTTGACCCGTCGCGCTCGGGGCGGTGAAGCCCACGCGCGATCCGCCGTCGTTGTTGATCGCCGAGCCGAGGATCACCGCGTGCACGAGGTCCCGATCGGCGATGGCCTCGGCGAGCCGCTTGAGCACGATCGCGGCCACCGCGTCGCCGCCGACGGTGCCAGCGGCGCGGGCGTCGAAGGGGCGACACCACCCGTCGGGCGAGGTGATCCCTCCCTCGAACGCGAAGGCGCCGGCCACCGACGGCACGGCGATCGAGGCCGCGCCGGCGATCGCCAGATCCGACTCGCCGGTGAGCAGGCTCTGGCAGGCGAGGTGGACCGCGACGAGCGAGGTCGAGCACGCGGTCTGGACCACGACGCTCGGGCCGCGGAGATCGAGCCGGTGGCTGATCCGGCTCGCCAGGAAATCGACGAGGGTGCCGTCGTGCGCGAAGGGATCGATCGACGCGGGATCGAGCCGGGCGCGGAGGTGCTGCTCGTACGCCGATCGGCTGGCGCCGGCGAAGACGCCGACGCGGCCGTCGCGGCGGGCCTCGGGCGACGCGTGCCCCGCCGACTCCAGCGCTTCCCAGGCGCATTCGAGGAGCAGGCGGTGCTGCGGATCGAGGAGCGCCGCCTCGCGCGGGAGGAAGCCGAAGTGCTCGGCGTCGAAGAGGTCGATCCCCGGGAGGGCCCCGCGAGCCTTCACGTAGCGCGGATCGGCGAGGTGCGTCGGCGGTACGCCGGCAGCGAGGAGCTCGGCATCGCTGAAGGTGGTGATCCCGCGCTCGCCGCGGCGGAGCAGGTCCCAGAGCGCGTCGACCGAGGGCGCCCCGGGGAAGCGCCCCGCGAGGCCGATCACCGCGATGGCGTCCTCGGGCGCCGCGCTCATGCGATCAGGCCGCGGTCCAGGTGATGCCGTCGGGCGCGAGCGTGCCCTCGGCGCCGTGGATCCAGGCGTAGTTGTGGACGCTGTGGCCCACCGGGAGCCCATGGACCACAGGGATGCCCAGCGTCCCCAGATGTTCACGGAGCACGTCGGCCAGGGTGTAGTCGGCCGCGTCGGGGCGACAGTGGTAGAAATCGCCGAGCGCGACGCCGAGCGCGCCGCGGAGGCCGCCGCTGTCGAGGAGCTGGCAGAGGGCGCGCTCGATCCGGTACACGGGCTCGTGGACGTCTTCGAGGACGACGATCGCGCCGGTGGCGTCGAGCGCCCACGGGGTGCCGGCGAGGCTGGCGAGGACGGTGAGGTTGCCGCCGATCACCGGACCTCGCACCGGAGCAGGATCGCCGAGCAGCGGCCGCCCCGGGAGCGCGGGGGCGACGCCGGTGGCGAGCAGCGCGCGGAGCACGGCGCGGCTCTCGGTGTCGATCGGCGTCACCGGCGGATGCGAGCCGAGATCCCACTCGCAGAGGCCGTGGAGCACCGGGCCGTGGACGCTGCGGAAGCCCCGCTTGTGCATGGCGACGAGGAGCGCGGTGGCGTCGGAGAAGCCGATCACCGGCCGTGAATCGAGGCTCTCCCACGGCAAGAGCGCGAGCGTCTGCGCGGTGCCGTAGCCGCCGCGCGCGAACCAGACGGCGTCGATGTCCGGCGCGGTGAGGGCCCAGGCGAGATCGGCCGCGCGCTGCGCCGCGGTCCCGGCGAGGTAGCGGTGGCGCGCGGCGACGCTGGGCGCCAGCACGGGCTGGTAGCCCAGCGCCCGCACGCCCGCTTCGGTGTACGCCAGGCGCTCGGGGACGAAGACACCCGCCGGCGCGACGACGGCGATCCGCGCATTCTGTCGGAGCATCGCCGGCCGAGGCTAGTCGTCGCCCACGCTGCCTGTAAAGGCTCGCGCCGGGTTCGCCGCCGATCCCTCCCGGCGGCTCACCCCTGATCGGGCGGCTCCGAGGGGGCGCGCATGCCCTCGACCACCACCTCGTCGCTCTGCTCGGCGAGGTGTGGCCTCCCGGCGGGATCGAGGAAGTGGCCAGAGCGCTTGGCCTTGGTCTCGAGGTAGAAGCGGTTGTGCTCGTTGGGCGGGATCACGTGGGGAATGCGGCCCGCCACGTTGATTCCATACTGGGTGAGCTGCTTCATCTTGTTGGGGTTGTTGGTGATGAGCTGGATCGAGCCGACGTCGAGGCTCTTCAGCATGTGCGCCGCCACGGCGTAGTCGCGCTCGTCGTCGCGGAAGCCCAGGGCCAGGTTGGCCTCGACGGTGTCGAGCCCGAGATCCTGGAGCGAATAGGCCCGGATCTTGTTGATGAGGCCAATCCCGCGGCCCTCTTGCCGCATGTAGAGCAGGATCCCGCGATCCATGCTTTGAATGACCTTGAGGCCTTCGAGGAGCTGATCGCGGCAGTCGCAGCGGAGCGAGCCCATGACGTCGCCGGTCAGGCACTCGGAGTGGAGGCGGGTGGGGATGTCGGTCGCGCCGACCACGTCGCCCTTGATCATCGCGACGTGCTCCTTGCCGTCGCGGTTGTTCCAGAAGGCGACGATCCGGAAATGGCCCACACGGGTGGGGAGCTCGGCGATGCCCTCGACGCGGACACACACCTTCGAGGAGCCGTACCCCTCGCACTCGTGATCCCGGTCGCGCGTGACCAGCCTGGAGAGGCTGTCTTCCTCGATCATCATCGCTTGTCCTCCGCGAGGATCATCCTCGCCAGCCGTACACCTGACATCCACGCGGACTCGACGCCGCCGCCGGGAGAGAAGAGCTCGCCCGCGAGGCCGAGCCGTGGGCCCGGATCGCCCGGGAAATGCAGCAGAATCGGAGCGTTGAGCCCGGCGCCGCCGTCGGCGCGCGCGTGCGTCCATCGGTGCGCCTGGAGCGAGCTCGGCGCGCCGGCCCAGGGGCCGAGGAGGCGCGCCGCTTCGTCGAGCAGCGCCCGGGCCCAGGGCGCGGAGGCCGCCGCCGAGGCTCCGGCGCTCGGTCGCTCGAGGTGCTCGCGCGACCAGCGCGCGTGGGCTTGATAGACCATCACCGTCGCGGCGGGATTGACCCGCTTGCTCGAGTCGTGGGCGATGACCTGGAGGATGCTGGAATCTTCGGGGTAGCGGAGGTGAAACGGGGGGCCCGGGACGCCCGCGGGATAGGCGGCGATCACCGTGAGACAGGGCCGGGTCGGCATCATCGCCAGCAGCGCCGCGGCGGTGTCGAGTCCCGGCGTGCGCGCGCCGACGCCCGCGAGCAAGGCCCGGGACTGCTCCGCGGCGAGCGCGAGGATCACCGTGCGCGCGACGATCGGCGCGGCGCCGTCGATCGCCGGCGTGATCGTCGCGCCGGTGATCTCGAGGCCGGTGACGCGGCGCTCGGTGCGCACGTCGAGGCCGCGCGCGAGGTGACGCGGGAACGCGGCGACGCCGTCGGCGAAGGCCACGCGGCGCTGGGGCCGGGAGAAGGCCTCGGGCTGGCAAGGACGGCCGCTGCCGCGGATCTGCGAGGGCCAGTCGACGAGCGCGCCGCCGGGTACGTCGGCGAGCGCCGCCAGGAAGTCGGGATCGGTCCCGTGGAGGAACGTGACGCCGAAATCGACCGGCTGGCCGCCCTCGATTCGCCGCGTCGCACAGCGCCCACCCACGCCCTTTGCGCGCTCGAGCACCACGACCGAGCGGCCCGCCGCGGTGAGCGCGCGCGCCGCAGAGAGCCCGGAGATCCCGGCTCCGACGACGACGACGCGATCTTCTCCGACGGGTTCGGCCATGCTCGGGCGGGGGGCGTGTAGCACCACCCCTCGGCGCGCACAAAGGACCGCCCGCCGGCCGAGCCCGTTTGACAGGGCGACCCGATTCAAAGACCCTCCGCGACGCGTGCTCTCTCGAATCCCCGATCGCAACATCTGGCGCGTCTACGGAGCGATTTTTCTCCTCAGCCTCGGCTACGGGATCGTGCTGTCGATCCTGGCGGTGTTCCTCGACGGGCGCGGCCTTGGCAAGACCCAGATCGGATCGCTCGCGGCGTGGTTCGCCCTCGGGATCGTGTGCTTTTCGATCCCGGTGGGGCTCCTGATCCGGCGCTTCTCGGCCCGCACCGTGCTCATCGCCTCGCTCGCGGGCTACGCGGTCTCGATCACGATCTTCCCGTTCCTGCCGGGGTATCCGGCGATGGTCGCCGATCGCTTCCTCGACGGCGCGTGCTCGGTCGGCGTCTGGGTCAGCTGCGAGACGATCTTGCTCTCGCGCGCCAGGCGCCACGACAAGGCCTTCGTCACCAGCCTGTACGCGGTCTCGATGGCCCTCGGGTACGTGGTCGGGCCCTTCGTCTCCAAGCTGCTGGTGGCGTACGGGCCCATGCGCTGGGCCTTCGTCGCCGCGGGATCGGTCGCCGCGACGGCGGGCTTGCTCAGCGCGTTCGGCCTCGATCCCGATCTCGCCCCGGACCACGGCGAGCAAGGCGTCCCGGCGCGCGAGGCCGGCGCCCTCGTCTCGCCCGCGAGCGCGCCCGCGGCGTCGAGCTTCACCGTGTTCTCGCGGATCAAGACCAGCTGCTTCGCGACCTTCGCCTACGGCTATTTCCAGGCCTCGGTGGTGCCTTTTCTCCCGCTCTACCTCATCGCGCACAAGGGGATCACCACGGCGCAGACCATCCTGATCCCGGTCTATTTCGGGGTCGGCATGCTCGGCTTCTCGGTGGTCGCGGGGCGCCTCGGCGATCGCTACGGGCACCTCTTGCTGATGCGCGGCCTGGCGATGATCGGGACGCTGATGATCCTCGGCTTCGTGTTCCTCGATCGGTACCCGGCGATGTGCGCGGCGGTGCTGGTCGCGGGCGCGTCGCTGGCGTCGATCTCGCCGGTGAGCCTGGCGCTTCAGGGGGTGGTCACGCCGCACCAGGATCTCAGCCGATCCAACGCGATTTACAACGTGTTCTACGCCGGCGGCATGCTCCTCGGGCCCCTGGTTTCGGGGTGGATCTTCGAGACCCGCGGCGGGGTGCCGATGCTCTATCACCTGGTCGCGATGTGGACGGTGTTCATCGTCTTCAGCGTGCTGTTCGCGGGCGACGATCCCGCGTCGCAGCGACGGCGCGCCGCGGCTCACCTCGCGCCCTGATCGACCGGAATCGCCCCGCATGGATCGCCTGCTCACCTCGTCCGCCACCGAGCTCGCCGCGCGGATCGCCCGGCGCGAGGTCACCTCGATCGAGGTCGTCGACGCGCACATCCAGCGGATCGAGGCGGTGAACCCGCGGCTCAACGCGGTGGTGTGCCCGCGCTTCGACGAGGCCCGGAGCGAGGCCCGCGCGGCCGACGCGGCGATCGCGCGCGGTGACGCGGGGCTCGGCCCTTTCCACGGGGTTCCATGCAGCATCAAGGAGTGCTTTGCGCTGACCGGGATGCCGAACACCTCGGGCCTCGTGGCGCGCAAAGGCCCGCGCGCCACCGGCGACGCGGTCGCGGTCGCGAGGCTGCGCGCGGCCGGCGCCATCCCGCTCGGCGTGACCAACACGTCGGAGCTCTGCATGTGGATGGAGTCGAACAACAAGGTCTACGGGCGCACCAGGAACCCGTACGATGCGACGCGGATCGTGGGCGGCAGCTCGGGCGGCGAGGGCGCGATCATCGGGGCGGGCGGCGCGCCGTTCGGCCTCGGCTCCGACATCGGCGGATCGATCCGAATGCCGGCGTTCTTCAACGGCGTCTTCGGCCACAAGCCCACCGGGGGCCTCGTCGACAACACCGGGCAGTACCCGCTTCCGGCCGGGGCCGCGCTCACCTACGTGACGACCGGCCCGCTCGCGCGCCGCGCCGAGGATCTCGCGCCGCTGCTGAGGATCATGGCGGGCGCCGAGGCCGCGGCGAAGATCGGCGATCCAGCCGAGGTCGATCTCGCCGAGCTCGAGGTGGTGGTCGTCGAGGGCGACGGGCGGATCCGCGTCAGCGACGATCTCACGCGGGTGCAGCGCGCCGCCGCCGAGGCGCTCGCCGCGCGCGGCGCCAGGGTCCGGACCGCGAAGGTGCAGGGCTTCGCGAAGGGGCTCGAGATCTGGTCGTCGATGCTCGACGCGGCGGGAGGGCCTTCCTACGCATCGCTGCTCGGCGACGGCCCCGAGGTCCAGGGCGGGCGCGAGCTGCTGCGGTGGGCCCTCGGGCGCTCGCCGTACACCCTGCCTTCGATCTGCCTCGTCCTGCTCGAGAAGCTGCCCAAGCTCTTCCCGTCGCGCGGCCGCCGCTTCGTCGAGGCCGGCGCCGAGCTGCGACGAGAGGTGGAGTCGCTGCTCGGGCCGCGCGGGGTGATGCTCTATCCGCCCTACCCCACCTCGGCGCCGCGGCACAACCGGCCGCTCTGGCCGCCGTTCAACTGGGTTTACACCGCGGTGTTCAACGTGCTCGAGCTGCCGGTCACCGCGGCGCCGCTGGGCCTGGATTCCCAGGGGATCCCGCTCGGAGTGCAGATCGCGGCGACGGCCGGCAACGACCACCGGACCCTCGCGGTGGCCCTCGAGCTCGAGCGCGCCTTCGGCGGCTGGGTCCCGCCCCCGACCTGAAGCGCCGCGCTGCTCAATGTGGATCTCGCGTGATCCATGCCGGTGATCCTCGCGCGGTCCATGCGCGGACCACGTTGCCCCGAAATCGGCTGCAAAATCCGCCTGGCGCGGCCTTCGCGGGGGCTGGCACGGTTCGCGCTAATGGGCTGCTCCAATGAGCTACCGTCCTCTTGCCTCCCGGGCGCTCCGCGCTTGCACTGGAATGTTCCGCCCGCTGGCCACGGTGCCGCTCGCGGCGCTGCTCCTCGCCGGCTGCATCCCCGCCGATTCCAGCGACGAGCCGATCCAGGAGACCAGCGAAGAGCTCGTGGTCTGCCCGGGTCCGAGCCTGGTGTACGGAGTCGACGTCTCGTATTACCAGGGCACCATCAACTGGAATCAGGTGAAGACGGCCAAGAGCTTCGCCATCGCCCGCGTCAGCGACGGGAGCTACCTCGACACCAAGTTCGACCAGAACTGGGCCGGGATGAAGGCCGCCGGGATCATCCGCGGAGCGTACCAGTTCTTCGAGCCTGGCCAGGATCCGACGACCCAGGCCAACATCATGATCAACAAGATGGTCGGATTCGGCCCCGGCGACCTCCCTCCCATGCTCGACATGGAGGTGACAGGTGGCCAGTCGCCGGCGACGATCACCGCGAAGATCCACACCTGGGCCAACAAGATCAAGTCGGCCACCGGGCG
>JBDTXR010000016.1:0-44079 GCA_040006075.1 Byssovorax sp.
CGCCTCGTCGCCGCCTGGCTCGACCACTTCGACGCCCGCGAGCAGAACAGCATGGATTCGTGGATCGCCGACGACAAGGAGAAGGATCACGAAGAGTCGTCGCCGGGCTACGTCCGCCACTACTACCTCGACACCAGCGACACGCTCGGGAGCGAGTGGGACTGGGACGGCATCTCGCGCCGGCTCGGCCACTCGTACCTGCTCGATTTCCAGGACGTCGGCGTCGATCTGATCACCCTCGGCACCGTCCCGCGCCCCTGGTTCCGCGTGGAGCGAAAGAAGGGCGCCGAGATCTTCGGCTACTACGAGGTGAAGGAGTTCGAGCCCGCGCTCTGGAAGAACGAGTATCCCAACCCCACCTTCAGCCGGATGACCGAGCTCGACGGCGCCTGGGCCGCCCGGATCCTCGCGCGCTTCACCCCCGAGATGGTCGAGACCCTGGCGAAGATGGGCCAGTTCGCCGATCCGATGCACACCACTTACCTCACCGAGGTGCTCAAGGGCCGGCTCGCCAAGGTGCTCTCACGCTACCTGACCAAGCTCTCGCCGGTCGCCGACGTCCGCGTCGAGGGGGGCAGTCGCCTCTGCGGGCTGGATCTCGCGCGGCTGCGCGGCGTCGCGCCCGACGATCGGTTTCAATACCACGCTTCGATGTCCGTCGAGGGCGCGGCCGAAGGCCGGAGCGTGCCAGTCGACCCGGGCAAAGGGCCTGACGTCTGCCTCACGCTCCCCCACGTCGCCGCCGACGGCGGATCGGCCGACGACGCGCGCGGTCGCTACGTGATCGTCCAGCTCACCAACGGAGTCGCCGAGGGGCCGCTCGCAGTCCACCTCTACGATCTCGGGCCGGCGCGCGGCTACAAGCTCGCCGGGATCGAGCGGCTCTCACCGTAGCTCTCCTGGCGCGGTCGCCACCACGCCCAGCATCAAGGGTAGATCCGGTACGCCCTCGGGCGTGCGAAACCGCCGTCCCTCCCCCTCCACCAGCGCTGGGTTGAGGCGACAGCCGTTGGCGTACGGGTACTCACGCACGATCGCGATCGACAGCCCTGCTTCGATCATCGCCGTGAGCTGCTCGCCCACGGGGTGCTGGTACGAGTGCGCCTGGTGCGGGTTGAAGTACGCGGCCGGCTCGTCTCCCGTGGGCTCGGCCACTCCCGACGGAGAGAGAGCGCCGCCCGACGCGCCGACATAGTCACTCACCGGATGGCTGAACACGTGCCCTCTGGCGAAATAGGGATCCTTGAGGTGAAGCGCCTCGTCGAAGCTCCACACCAGGGGATGAAAGTCGACCACGACCACCCGACCGCCCGGGGCGAGGACGGCCGCGATCCCCCGGAACAGGCGGGAAATGTCGGCGATCCAGATCAGCGCGCCGTAGCTCATGAACACCACATCGAAGGTGCCGGGCTCCGTGGCGTCGAGGAAGGCCTGGGCCTCGCTCTGGACGAACGCCGCGGGGATCCCGGCCTCGTCCGACAGGCGCCTGGCAAAGGCGATGGGCTCGTCGCTGAGATCCACCCCGGTGACGATCGCCCCGCGGGCTGCGAGCGAGAGGGAGTCCTGGCCCGAGTTGCAGAGCAGATGCAAGAGGCGCATTCCCGAGACGTCGCCCACGAGCTCGGTCTCTTCGGGGAACAGCGTCGATCCGCCGCCGCGCAAGAAGGCGGCCTGATCGCGCTTGTGGCCGTTGTGCGCCCGGGTCGCCAGGTTCCAGCTCCGTCGGGTCTCGTCGAGGAGGTCGTCGCTCATGAGGCGCCCAGGGTGGCCAAGACGGGTGTTCAGGGCAAGCCCTTCGTGAGCGCCGAACGACGCCGCCGAAGAAAAACGGGAACCATTGCCCGGGCCGACACACTCAAGTCCACGTGCTGATTGACGATTTCGTCGACAGCACCCTTTTCTACCGAGACGGCACGAGAACAAGGAGGCGCGACAATGGCAGGCGTGGACGTAGGACCCCAGGGCGGGCACAAGCGGGCGACGAACAGCGATATCAACATGGTCCCTTTCATCGACCTGTTGTTCGTCACGGTGGCATTCCTCCTGATCACCGCCGTCTGGGTGACCAACTCGCGGATCAACGCCGACGCCCAGGTGCCGGGCCAGGACAAGTGCGGGGAAGACTGCTCCCACACGCCCGAAAAGGTGCTCCACGTCAGCATCGGCGAGAACGACTTCAACCTCGCCTGGAAGCAGGCTGGCACGGTGTTGAGCGAGACCCACGTCGCCAAGGACCATGTCGCCGGCGGCGACGAGGGGACCGCGACGGTGCGCTATCCCGATCTCGCCAAGGCCATCGAGAAGGAGTGGAGCGCTCACGGCGGCCACGTGGATCCCTCGGATCGCAAGCCGGATCAGGTGATCTTGCACACCGACAACAAGACTCCTTTCAAGGAGCTGGTCGCGGTGCTCGACGCGGTCAATGGCACCAAGCGCGATCTGCGCACGCCGGACGGCAAGACCGTGAAGATGCCGGCGTTCAATTCCACGTTCGCTGTGCGCTAGACACGTCGACCAGCCACTCCCACCCCAGGGCGCCGGGGTGGGTCCTCACCACGATCGGGGTCCCCTCGGCGAGCGTGCTGTAGAGGGTAGAGCCAATCGAGATCTCGGTGGTCTCCTCGTCGGGCTGCCACGACGGGACGGTGACGTAATACGACGGGCTCTTGCCAGACACCTTGTGCAGGCGGGTCACGCGCGTCTCGTGGATCACCGGCGCCGAGCGGTCGAGCAGGCCATTCAGCGTCATCATCAGATCCGTGCCTCCGAGCGGGAGGCCGACCGCCAGCGCCAGCGTGCAGATCATCAGATCACGGAGCGAGACCGAGCGGCCGCGCAGGACGAAGAACAGGATCGGGAGCGAGACGAGCCAGAGCGCGATCCCCCCGAGGACCGACGAGCTGTAGAGATCGGATCGGAGCGGCTCCCAGAGCGCGTGAGCCGCGTAGTAGAGGGGCCACGACCCGAACAGGCCAATTAGGGCAATCCCCGGGAGCATCCCGGCGAACGAGCGGACCGGCGGGCTCGCCGCGAGAGGGGGAATCGCCTCGGCGGCCGCGCCGAGCGCGTCGCAGAGCGCGGCGAGCCGATCGGCGGCGATCAGCTCGGCGTGCGGTAACGGGCGCTCGACGCGGAGATCACCCCCGGCGTCGAGCACCACGGACGCGCACCCGAGATCGAGGCATTTCACCGCGCTCGCCCGCAGCGTCGGATCGACGAGCGCGGCGAGCACCACCGGGTCGGCGGCGTCGGACTCCAGGTAGACGCGCGCGTCGAACGCGGCGTCGCCCGTCTGCGTCTCGCGGTTGATCCGCAGGGATTTTCCCAGGCGATCGAGGCCGGTCTCGAGGCGCAGCGTCAGCGGCGCGGGGCTCTGGATCCGCGGCCTGGGCTCGCCCCGGAACGGGCCCATCGGCGCTGCGGTCGCGGCCGTCGTCGCGGCGCGCGCCTCCTGCGGTTGCCCGAAAGGCCCGGCTTGCGTCACGATTTCGACCCGCGGCGGCGTGCTCTTGTGCGGCGGTCGCCAGCGCACGGTGAAGCGTCGCCCCGCGCGATCGAGGTCCCACACCTCGTCCCGGATCGTCGCGCCGAGCGCGCTCATCGCCGCGCCGAAGTCTTCGTACGAAGGTGGGGAGCTCGTGGAGGTCGCCGGGGACGTGGCCATTTCAGCAGGGTAGATCAAGCCGCGCGCGGTCCGGTAGGTCGCGCAGGCGCGGGCCCTGAACGCGCGCCGCGGTCGAGCTGCCCGCGCGAAAGGGTCGAGGCCCCACCTGTCCGCGGCGCAGTCGACGGACTGGACGCGAAGGATCTTCGTGAATGAATGTTTGTTGTAGTAGCCTCTTCCCGATCGGATTCGGAGGAGGAAAATGATCCCCGGACAACCCACCCAACGCCCGGCCCTCGACGCGTCGAAGGCCCGAGTGCAACGCGCCATCAAAGTCTGCTCGCTCTTCGACGGCGCCACGCGCGCGACCCGCGAGGTGGCCGCGAACGGCGCCGATCTCGAGATCATCGCCGGCGGCGCGATCATCGCGGAGCAAGGCACGGCGGCCCTGGCGCTGATGATCATCGGGCGCGGCCGCGCGCGGCTCGAGCGGATCATGCCTGACGGCCGCAGCGTCCCGCTCGGCTACCGCGGGAGCGGCGATATCCTCGGCGAGTCGTGCCTGACCCAGCAGCCGACTCACGCGGAGACCGCGACGGCGATGGAGGAGACGGAGATCGTCCGCATCCCTCACACGCTGGTCAACGACATCATGCACGACGATCCGGGGATGACCCCCGCGGTCCTCACGCTCCTGCTCCAGCGCACCCGCGAGACGGAAGACCGGATCGAGTCGCTCCTGTTTCGCAACGTCGAGGGGCGCGTCGTCGAGTTTCTTCTCAAGGCCGCGGATCGCTGGGGCGTGCCCAGCCCCAAAGGCACGCTGATCTCCGCGCCGATCACCCACCTCGAGATCGCCCACGCCATCGGCTCGACGCGCGAGACGGTGACCCTCACGCTCGGCGCCCTGCGCAAGGAGGGCCTGCTCGACGTGAGCGGCCGCCGGCTGATCGTGAAGAACCGCGACGGCCTCTCGGAAAAAGCTTAGAGCTGGCTTTTCGCGGCGCTCCGCGCTATCCGCGCGCCATGCCGTCATCGGTCGAGACGTACCGCATTCGCCTCGAAGGGATCCGCTTCCGCGCTCGCCACGGGGCCTCGCGGGCGGAGCGCGATCTCCCGCAAGACTTCGTCGTCGATCTCGAGGTGAGCTTGCCGGTGGCCGCGCTGCCGCGCTCCGACAGCCGCGCGCGGGTCTTCGACTACGACAAGCTCGCGACCCTCGTCGTTGACGAGGGGACGCGCGTCTCGTACAAGCTGCTCGAGACGCTGGCCGAGCGCCTCATCGATCGCGTGCTCACCGATACGCCCGCGGTCTCGGTCCAGGTGCGCGTGAAGAAGTTCGGCCCGCCGACCTCGGCCTCGGTCGACGCAGTCGCGGTGGAGCTCGTCGGCAAGCGCTGAAGCGCCCCGCGCGGAAGGAGTTTTCTCGATGCAGCTCCTCGTTGCTCACCAGGTCTTGATCGCCGCCGCCATCGGGCTGGCGACGATCTTCGGGCTGCGTTCGGCGGTGCTGTTCAGCCGATCGGGCGGCGGCGCGAACCTGGCGCTGGCGGCGGTCTCGGCCGCGCTGGCGGTGGGGCTGGTGCTCTATTTTCGCACGGTTCGCGCGAAGTGGCGCGCCGCGAGGAGGCCTTGATCGCCAGGGGGTCGAGGCCTCTCGCGCTGTTCAGGGCTTGGGGTGCGCGTAGAGGAAGTCCATCGCCTTGGGGATGAACGTGGGCGCGAAGCTGGGGATGTGCGAGCCGCCCTGGATCGTCCAGAGCGAGACCGCCGTGCCGCCGGTGCAGCCCGCGTAGCTGGTGATGTGGGTCTCGTCGCCGGCCAGGCTCGTCTCGATATCGATCGGGGCCGCGGTGGTGTCGGCCGTGGGGCTGCACTTGTCGATGGTGACCCAGTCGCCGACTGACGTCGTCGCGCCCGGGTAGGTGTTCGCGCCGATGCTCCCGCCGTTGTAGGCGATGACGGAGTCGGCGGTGCCGTGGATCTCGAGCAGGCTCACCGCGTTGGCCGCAGGGCACTTGGCCACGTCGGTGTACATGGCCCCGGCGAGGCTGGCGATCCCGGCGATGAGATCGCCGTGCTCGCAGGCCATGCGGTACGACATGAACGCCCCGTTGGAGTGGCCGAACAGGTACACGCGCTTGGGATCGACGTGGTACGCGACCTGGATGTCCTTGATGAGCTTGGTGAGGTAGGCCGAGTCGTCGATCGTCGAGCCGTAGAGGTTGCAGCACGCGTCGGTGGCATTCCAGAACGGGCTGCCCATCGCGTCCTTCGTGCCGTCCGGGTGGGCGTAGAGGAAGCCGCGCTTCTCCGACTCTGCGGTGATGTTGAGGTAGAGCTCTTCGGTCTGGCTCGACGCCGTGTAGCCGTGGAGCATGATCACCAGCGGAGCGCCCTTGTCGCACGAGTAGGACTTGGGGACGTGGAGCGAGACGGGGCGATCGTCGCCGAACATGGTCTGGGTGCACGCCGCGGTGGACGAGCCGCCGACGCCGGTCGACGTGGCCGAGGCGTCGCTGGTCGATCCGGTGGTCGATCCGGCGGTGGCGCTGGTCGTGGGGTTGCCGCCGGCTCCGCTGGTCCCGCTCGACGTCGTCGAGGGCTCCCCGGGATCGGAGGAGCAGGCGGCGAGGCCGGCAGAGGTTACGGCGAGGACGGCGAAGGAGGTTGCAAAAGCGTGGTTCACGCCGCCACCGTACCCCGGCCGGCGTGCCGGCGCACGTACGCCAGATAAACACTCTCAAAGATCCCTGAAAGCTCGACGGCTCGATCGATGAGAGCGGATGTTTCCGTTGCGGACCAGGGAATTTCAGGGCGTTCCTTCGCCCCGCGGGCGTGAGCGCGGCCCAGGAGATCACCGATGGTCTTCACCACGGCGTCGAGCTTGGGCCCGACGCGGAGCTCCTCGAGGTGGAGCTTGTCTTCCTGGGGGAAGAGCTTGCGCGCCGCGAACGATCGGCCGTCGGCGACGACATGAGTGAGCTGACGCGGGGGCGCGCCGACGAGCGCGCAGGCGCCCTCGACCACCCGCTCTGCCGGGGTCTTCCACCCTTCGGCGGGCGCCGGGACCAGGGCTTCCGTCGACGAAGCGCGCGACTCTTTCAGCTCGACGATGCGTTGCTCTCCGTCCTTGTCGCGCACCAGCACCGCGAGGCGGGTGACGCCGAGGCTGCCTGTCCCGGCGACGCGGAGCGCGGCGTCGTCGATCGCCTACGACGCGGCGTGCGACGGCGCGCGCTCGCCCAGCGAGGTGAGGTAGGCGGCGACCAGCTTCGGGACCTCGGGCGCGAGATCGGCGGGGAGGTCGAAATAGCGCTCGCCGTGCACGAAATGGCGGTGGCCGTCGTGCCCCACCGGGGCGCGACCGTCGAGGAGGTCCTTGCGGGTGCGGCGCTGGGCGCGCTCGATCATCCCGGCGATCGACGGGGGCAGCGGCGGCGCCGACGCCAGGTTCCAGGCGCCCTTGAGGTAAGCGCTGAGCATGGTCTCGGCGAGGGCGATGGAGTCGACGCCGGAGGACTGGAACGTTCGCCCGGCGAGGAGCACGCTGGTCGCCAGCCGGAGGACGTCGAGCCAGAGCGGGCCAATCGTGGTGTCGTCGAAGTCGTTGAGGTTGAAGACCACCTCGCCCTTCACATCGGTCTGATACGCCCCGACGTTCTCGAGGTGCATGTCGCCCACGATCCAGCCGCGGCCGTCGGGACCCGACGCGAGATCCGGCCTCGCGGCGAGGATCTCGTAGAACAACGGCGCGCTCCCCCGCAGGAACGAGTGCGGAGAGAGCACGAGTCGCTGCCGCTTGCGCTCGAGCAGGTGCGGATAGCGCGACGTGGCCGCGGTATCGAGCTCGAACTGATGATCGGCGAGGTCGAACGGGAGGAGGCTTTTCATCGACGAGCCGCTCCGCGGCGACGTCGCGAAAGGAAGAGGCCGAGCGCGCCCAGCGCGAGCGCGCCGAGCCGGGCGTCGGCGGGCGAGCCGGCGGCGCGACAGCCACAGCCCGAGTCGTCGGGCTTCTTCGTCGGAGGGGTGGGGATGGGCTCGGCCGTCACCGAGAGGTGAATCGGCACCTCGAGAGGAACACCGCTCTTCGTCGGGGTGACGGTGATCTTGCCGTCGTACTCGCCGACCGGGGTATTCGGGGTGATCGCCGCCGTCACCACCGCTCCCGTGGGCCCCGACAGCGTGGTTGTCGCGGTCGTGGCCGTGAGCCACGGAGAGTCCGAGGCCACCGTGATGTCGGTGATGCTGCCGTAGATCTCCTGGTCCACGACGGTGACCACCTGCGCTGTCGGCTCGGGCATCCCGCGCTCCTGGGCGAAGGTGAGCATGGCGGGGCTGGCGGCGAGGGCGCCCGACGTGAACGTCATTCGCCAGGCGCTGCGGCCGAAGGTTCCCGCGAAGAGCGACGTGGAGCCGCGCTGGAACGCGAGCGAATAGACCGCGACGTTGGGGAGCGAGTCGCCGAGCACGGCGAAGGTCTTTCCGGAGTCGGTGCTCACCATCACTCCGAGATCGGTCCCCGCGTAGAGCAGGCCCTGGGCCACCGGGTGCGCCACGAGCGCGTCGATCGGCGCGTCGACCCCGATATCGAGCTTGGTCCACGTCCCGCCGCGATCGGTGGAGACGAAGAGGTGGCCGGGCGCGGCCTTGGTGCTGGTATCGAAGCCCGAGAACGCCGCATAGACGGTGTCGGCGTTGAGGGGATCGACCGCGATCCCCGAGACCCAGCGCTTCGGCAGAGGCGCCTTGGTGATGTTGGTCCAGGTGGCGCCGCCGTCGGCCGTGACCGAGATCACGCCGCCCTGACTGCCGGTGTAGATCGTCGCGGGCGAGCTGGGAGCGACGGTGATCGTGGAGAGCACGTCGTCGCCCTTGCCGCCCTTGGCCGACACGCACGGGACCGAGTTGAGCCCGCCGGTGAGGTCCTTGCTGATGGCCTTCCAGCTCGGCTTCGTCCCGCCGAGCGTCGATTGCCAGATGCGGTAAGTCCCCATGTAGAACGTGTCTTTGGTGACGGGATCCGCGGCGATCGGCGCGATGAAGCCCGTCCGATCCTGGCACGCCGGATCGGTGCCAACCTTGCAATTCGGATCGTCGGGCTCGAACACGAACTGCGGGGGCAGCTTCTTGAAGCCGTCCTTGGAGCGGATGACCGACCCGCCCTCGCCCGACATCAGAACCACGTTGGGGTCGCCCGAGTCGACGGCGCACGGGCCGCCGTCGCCGGTGAGGACGCCCTTCCAGCCCGCTGCCGCGCTGAGCCGCACGAACGAGCCGTTGTCCTGCGCGCCGCCATAGACGATGTCCGGGTCGGTGGAGTCGACGCAGAGGCCATAGAGCTGGACAGTTCCGACTCCCTCGTTGAGGCGCGCCCAGGTGGCGCCGCCGTCGCTGGTCCGCGCGAGGCCGCCGTCGCTCGCGGCGTAGACGACGGCCGGGTTCTTGGGGTCGAAGCCGATGGCGTGGACGTCGGGGTGGACGCGGCCCAGAGACCAGTTCTCGTACGAGCCCCCGCAGTTGCCGTTGGGGAGAGAGACGTTGGCCCAGTCGGTCTGGGCCGCGAGGCCGGTCGTGGTCTTGTAGATCGCGCAGAGCCCGCCGCCGAGCCAGACAGTGCTGGCGTCGGTGGGATCGGCCATGACGCTGTTGTCGTAATCGCACTGCGAATAGCAGTAGTTCGGCGCCCCCGCGAGCTCGGTGAAGGTCTGGCCCGCGTCGGTGGAGCGATAGACATGGGCGATGCTGCCTTCGCCCTGGCCGACGTACACCACGTTCGGATCGGCCGCGGTGGTGGCGATCTCGGCGCGGCCGTAAGGCGAGGCCGGGATCCCCGTCGGAGCCGTCCAGGTCTTGCCGCCGTCGACCGAGCGCTGCACGCCGGTGTCGTAATCGGAGAGATAGAGTCGTCGCGGCGTCACGGTGGTGTCGACCTCGAGATCCACCGTCCGGCCCGCGCGCAGCAGGGCGAACGTCTTGCCGCCGTCGGTCGATTTGTAGGCGCCTTGCCCCGGATCGCCGCTGTAGGTGCTGGTGCAGTTCTCTCCGCGCCCGGCCGCGCCAAAGGCTGCTGCGAGGTAGATATCGGCCCCGTCGAGGATCAGGCGGCCAATCGTCAGCGCGTCGAAGCCGTCGCCGCCGATCTTGCTCCAGGTCGCGCCGGCGTCGGTGGATTTGTAGAGGCCACGTCCGCCGTAGCCGCCGCGGTATGCCGGCTCTCCCGTGCCCACGTAGACGGTGCTGGGGGTCGCGGGATCGACGGCGATCGATCCCACGGCGAGCGAAGGCTGATCGTCCATCAGCGGCTTCCAGGTCTTGCCGTTGTCGGAGCTCTTCCAGACACCGCCCATCGCCGTGCCAACGTAAACGATGTTGCTGTTGGTGGGGTCGACGGCGATCGCCGAGGTGCGGCCGCCCGTGGGGCTCATGTTCGGTGTGGCGTAGACGCCTTTGCTCACGTCGAGCGGTGCGGGTCCGAGGAAATCCCAGGTGGCCTTGGCCGGATCTTCCGTGGGGTCGGCGGGCGGCGTCGGGCCCAGCGGCTTCACCGGGTCCTTGCCGCGCGGAAACGCGCGCGGGATCTTGCTCCAGGCGGCCTCGGCGCTCGCATAGGCGCCCTCGGGGATCTCGGCGGCCGGATAGGCGCGTTGCTTCTGCCAGTGGTCGGCGCGCTTCTGGCGCCGCTCGTCGTCCGAGAGCCGCGACGGGTAGCGCGGCGCCTCGGTCGAGGTCGATTCGCCGATGGTGATCGCCTCGCGGCCCTCCGCGGGCGGGGCCGAGTCCACGTCGCCCGGCGCATCGGCGGCGCAGGCGGGGGCGAAGGCGGCGAGGAGCGAAAGCAAGAGCGGAGAGCGCAGAGCGCGGCGCGCCATATCGAGGTTCCCTTCCGGGGAGGCTGGAGACGAAGCAGCGATCAGGTTACCAGATCGCCGCCGCGCGCAACCTGCGCTAAGAGCGGCGTGATCGATGCTCGCTCCTCGCCTCGCCACCCTCGTCACGCTCGCGGCTTCGCTGACGATCGGCTGCGCCGACGGCACGCTCCCGCCGGTCACCTCGCTCGCGGATCCCTCGAATCCCGCGGCGCCCGAGGCCCCGCTCGCGCCGCCTCCGGCGATGTTCGGCCCGGCCGCGTCGTCGCCGAGCGCCGCGCCGATGTCGCCGCCGGGCACCGTGGTTTACGTCTGCCCGATGCACTCGCAGATCGTTCGCGACGCGCCGGGGGTCTGTCCGATTTGCGGGATGACGCTGGTCCCGCGCCCGGCGCCTGCGGCTCACGAGCACGGAGGCGCGAAGTGAGGCGCGCGATCGTCGCCCTCGCGCTCGTCGCGCCGCTCGTCGGCTGCGTGCCGAAAGAGGCTGGATTTCCCGACGTCGCGCGCGCCGTGGAAGATCGCACCGGCTACAAGATCCTCTGGAACCGCGGGGGCGAGGCCGATCGCGAGGTCGCGACGCGCGTCGCTGCGCTCCTGGCGAAGCCGCTCGGCGTCGACGAGGCGGTGCAGATCGCGCTGCTGCGCAACCGCCGACTCCAGGGCACCTACGAAGATCTGATGATCGCCCAGTCCGACGTGGTGCAAGCCGGCCTGCTCCGCAACCCGGTGCTCTCGGGGAGCCTTCGTTTCCCGCTCGATCAGCGCGGCGCACCCAACATCGAGGTCGGCGTCGAGCAAGACTTCCTCGACGTCTTGCTCATCCCCGCGAGGAAGCGCCTCGCGTCGTCGGCGTTCGAAGCGGCGAAGCTCCGGGTCGGCGGCGAGGTCCTGCGCCTCGCGGCCGACGTGCGCGTCGCGTACTTCACCCTGCAAGGCGCGCAGCAGATCGCGGCGATGCGCCGGACCATCGCCGAGGCGGGCGAGGCCTCGGTCGAGCTCGCCACGCGGCAGCACGACGCGGGCAACATCAGCGATCTCGACCTCGCGGGCGAGCAGGCGCTGTACGAGCAGATCCGCCTCGATCTGGCGCGGAGCGAGGGCGAGATCCTCGGCGCGCGCGAGCGCCTGACCCGGCTGCTCGGCCTCTTCGGCGCCGACGTCGGCTTCACGCTCCCCGATCGGTTGCCCGATCTCCCCGCGGCCGATCCCTCGCTCGATCACCTGGAAACGCTGGCGATCACGCGCAGGCTCGACGTCGCGGCCGCGCGCGAAGAGGCGCAGGTGAGCGCCCACCAGCTCGCGCTCGCGGGCGGCAGCCGCTGGCTCATGGGCGGCGTCGGCCTCGGCGCCGACTTCGAGCGCGACGTCGACAGCAAGCGCGTGGTGGGACCGACGGCGCGGCTCGAGATCCCGATCTTCGATCAGAAGCAGGCGTTGATCGCCCGCTTCGAGGCCGAGCTCCGGCAGCGCCAAGAGCGCCTCGCCGCGCTGGCGATCGACGCCCGCTCCGAGGTGCGCGAGGCGCGCGGTCGAGTCCTCGCGACGCGCGCGATCGCCGCGCATTACCGCGTCGTCGTCATCCCCTTGCGCGAGCGCATCGTCGCGCTCTCGCAGCAGCACTACGACGCGATGCTCCTCGGCGTGTACCAGCTCCTGATGGCCAAGCAGAGCGAGGTCAACGCCTACCGCGAGTACATCGAGGCGGTGCGCGACTACTGGATCGCCCGCGCCGAGCTCTCGCGGGCGACCGGCGGCAAGCTCGAATAGGCACCAGGCGACCTTCCGAGCAGACTGCCAATCTCAGCCGCCGGCCGCGCGGATCCGCGCCAGCACCGCGCGGGCCGTGGTCGAGAGCCCGTCGGGATCGAGCGCGGCCTCGACGACGCGGAGGCGCTGCGCGGCCTCGAAGGCCTCGATTCGCCCGGCGTCGTCGAGATCGAAAAAAGCCGGATGCGAGCTGATCGCCCCGTGCGGATCGCGCGCCCGATAGGCCCCTGCGAGCGCCTCGATCAGGGCCTCGCGATCGCTTCCGGGGGTGCCCATCAGCAGAGCTCCGCGTGGAGATCGACGCGGTTCTTCTCCAGGCACTCGGCCAGGAGCCTCCGCGCGCGGGTGAAGTTCTGGAGAAAGGTGTTGAGCCGCATTCCCAGGCGCTCGGCCAGCACCTCGTCGGGCTCGCCGCCGCCGCTCGCGAGGCGCTGCGCGAGCACCTCGGCCGGCTTGCCGGCGAGCTTTTCGTGGCAGTCGGCAATGACCCGACGGAGCAAGGGATCGGGCCCGCCGCGGAAGGCCGAAGCCTCCGCGGCGGCGAGCGCTCTCTCGATTCCATCGTCATCCATCGGCTCGGATCGCACGCGGCGGATCTCGTCGATGGCGAGGTTCTTCGCGATGCGGATCGCCAGGCGAAGCAGGCTGTTGGGCCGCCCGTCGGGCACGTGCCTCGGGGCGACCTGCCAGACGCGGAGCAGCACCTCTTGCACCAGCGCCTCGGTGTCGAGGCGCGCGGCGTAGCTGCGGAGGCTCCCGCGCAGCCGGGGCTCGGCCCCGGCGAGCCAGCGCCCGAAGGCGTCGGCGTCGCCGGAGGCGAGGAGGGGCAGGTGGTCGTCGAGATCGAGCATCACAGATCGACGACGATCGTAGCCCCGTTGCACTCGATCGTGATCCGGATTGGAGCGACGAGCGCCGCTCCGTGCGGCAGATCCAGCGCCAGCCGCGCGCTCGCGGCGACCGCGATCGACCCGGGGCGCGTCGTCTTCGTGAGATCGACCTTCGCGGTGAGCATCGTGCCGTCCGAGAGCTCGATCTGCGCGGTGGCGTCGGGGCTCCAGTCGAGCAGGCGGTTCTCGATCAGCAGCTCCACGATCAGCGCGACCGCGCTGTGGACGACGACGCGACCGCGGACGTTGCGACGCACGCGCCCGAGCTGGGGCTTCAGATCGAGCTTCTTCTCCGGGGCGAGCTGGCGGGGCGGAGGAGGCGGCGCGGCTGCAGGCCGAGGCGCGGGCGCGCCCGCGGGCGGCGGCGCCGCGCGTTCTCCGGACTCCTGCGGGCGATCTTCACCGAAGCCAAAGACGCGCTTCATCTTTTCGACGAAGCCACCCTCCTCCTTTTTCCTGTCGGGCGATTCGAGCTTGTCTGACGTCGTCGGCGAGCCCGGGCGCGGCGCGGAAGATGAGCGGCGCGCATCGCTCGGCATCGCCTCGTCGTCGCCGTCGTCGGGCCACGCCCCGCCCTTGGGGCTCCGTCCTCGACGCAGCGCTCGCTCGTCCGTCTCGTCGCTCGCCGAGTCGCGGAAGCGCCCTCGTGATCGCGGTGCACCGCCACGCACGGCGCCGCCCGATGCGCCGCCACCACCACCGCCGTCTCCGCCGTCGATGCCCGTCTTCGGCGTCCGCGTGTGGATCATGGCAGGCAGCGCTGCCGCGAACGTGGCAGACGGCGCGCGCAGGCCGACGCCCTCGGCCGACATTCCATACGGTAAATCGTGGGGCATCCGCTCGTGGCGGAGCGCGTCGCGCGGATCGACGGTGACGTCGCGCGACACCGCGATCCACGAGGTGAGCCGCGTCGCGATCTGGAAGTCGACGCCGAGCCGCTCGATCGTCGCGTCGATCTCGCGCTTGTCCCCGCCGCCCGCGAGGTGGGTCTCGAGATCCTCCACCGCCTCGCGTCCGAAGAGCGCGATCACCGCCTGATTGCCGGTCCCGGCGTCGATCGCCGCGATGTGAAGCCGCTGCTCCCACGCTCCTTCGGCGGTGCGTCCGCGCACCACGATCTCGCCGCCCTCGGGCCGCATCGCCACGCCGATCAGCGCGGGCGCGCCGGCGAAGAGATCGGGCAGCTTCAGCGGCGCGTGATCGATCACCGCCGAGCCCGCGACCTCGAGCTCCACCAGCAACGGAGCGCTGGTGCGGGCGAGCAGCCGCGAGACGGCGCGCTCGGGATCTTCGCCGATGCCGATCACCACCTCGAGGCCGCGCCCGGCGCGCGCCGCCGGCCCGGTGAGCGAGCGGTTCACCGACGAGCCGACGCCGACGGTGTGCACCCGCGACGACGCCGGCAGGCGGGTCTCGATCGCCGCGACCACCTGCGATTCGAAGCCGATCATCCCGTCGGTGATCAGCACGATTTGCCGCTGCGATCCCTCGCGGAGCGAGTCCAGCGCCTCGAGGATGCCCGTGCGCATCTCGGTGCTGCCCGAGGCCTGGAGCGCGCGCACCCAGGCGCTGGCCTCGGCGCGAGCCGAGCGCGTGGCCGCGACCGCCCCGCGCTTCCAGCGGCGCGTCGAGCTGGAGAACTCGATCAGCTCCAGCCGATCGTCGTCGCGCAGGGTGTCGATCAGCGAGAGCGTGATCCGCTGCGCCTGCGCCAGCGGCTCGCCGCCCATCGATCCGCTGGTGTCGAGCAGCACGATCAGATCGCGTGGGACCGATCGAAACGAGCTCTCGAGCGAGGGCGGGACCACCGTGAGCAGGCCATACGCCGTGGCGCTGCGGGCGTGCTCCGCCGGCGCGCGCCCGCTGTCGATCGTCAGGCCAACGCGCGGCGAGGCCACCGGCCAGCGCACCACCACGTCGCGATCGAGGCGAGCGCCGAGCTTCTCGCTCAGCTCGATCCGCAGGGCGCCGCGGGTCTCGAAGGTGGTGAGCGCGTGCGACGGCGACTCCGGCCGCCGCCCCTCGACGAGCGCGTCGCGGACCGAGCAGGTGAGCGTGAGCCGCGCCGCGAGGGGCGCGTCGGCGATGTCCTGGACCACGCGTGCAGCGTCCTGGACACGGCCCGCTTCTCCGAGGTACCGCGGCCCCACGACGGTGGGAAAGCGCCACTCCCAGGCGCCCTCGTCGAGCCAGCGCAGCCGCTGATCGATGATCACCTCGGCGATGATCTCCTCGCCCGGCGGGATGTTGCCGATCTCCTGGGTGAACAGGCTCGATCGATCCTGCTCCAGGATCGCCGCGCTCCGCCCGTCGACCAGCGCCTGCTCGTAGCGCTCGCGCGCCGCCTTCTTGCGATCGACCTCGCCGACGACGCGGCGCCCGCCGATGCGAAACGCGAACCCGCTCACGGCCCCGTCGGCCGGCAAAGGCAGGCTGTACGTGACCGCGAGCGGCTCGGCGTGGGGGTTGTGAAAGCGCTGCTCGACGACCACGCGAGCGACGCCGCCCGAGGCGTCGGCGGTGAGCGACGTACCGAGAAGCGGCAGCGCGCGCCCGGTGGTGCTGACGAGCCGGCCTCCGGCGCGGGTGGTGTCGGTCGAGGGGAACGGAGCGGGCGAGGGAGCGACGGCGGCGTGCATCATGGAAGGTCTCCGGGGGCGAGGGTGGATCGCGTGTTCGACCGGCCAACGGAGGGCGCCGCGCTCTGGTGACAAGAAATCGTACGGGCCGGCTCAGGCCGCGCCGGCGAGCTTCTTCGCGTGCGCGTCCAGCGCCTTCAGCACCTGGTCGTAGTCGGCGGGCAGCTCCACCGGCGGGTTGGCGTAGGTCGAGGCGATCCCCGGCAAGGTCCGGTCGTGATACCGCACCTTGAACTCGGTGAACTTGAGGCCGCTCGCGGTGGACACGACCACCACCCGATCGCGCTTCTGCACGAGGCCCTTCTTCGCCAGCTTCTCCAGCGCGACCAGGGCCACGGCGGTGTGCGGGCAGGTGTACATCCCGGTCTTGTCGGCGCGGGCGGCGGCGTCGCACATCTCTTCTTCGGTGGCCTGCTCCACCACTCCATCCATCGCTTCCAGGGCCTTGAACGCCCGGGGCGCGCTCACCGGATTGCCAATCTGGATGGCGCTCGCCAGGGTCTCGCGGGCCTTTTGCGGGGTGATCTCGCGCCGGCCCTCGCTCCAGGCCTTGTACATGGGGTTGGCGTTCTCGGCCTGGGCCACGCACAGGCGCGGGAAGCGGCTGGTGAGGCCGAGATCCTTCATCATCTTGAAGCCCGCGTAGAGGGCGTAGGCGTTGCCCAGGTTGCCGCTCGGGAGGATGATCCACTCCGGGACCGTCCAGTCGAGCTGCTGCACGATCTCGACGGCCACCGTCTTCTGGCCCTCGATTCGCAGGGAGTTCATCGAGTTGGCCAGGTAGACTGTCCCGCTCGCGGCGAGCTTTTGCACGATGGACATGCAGCCGTCGAAGTCGGTGTCGAGCGAGAGCACGAGGGCGCCCGAGGCGATGGGCTGGACGAGCTGCGCGGTCGAGACCTTGCCCTTTGGCAAGAGCACCACCACCGGGAGGCCGGCGGCAGCGCCGTAAGCAGCGAGCGACGCTGACGTATCGCCGGTCGAGGCGCAGGCGATGGCGCGGACCTCCAGGCCCTTCTGGATCGCGTGGCGCACGACCGAGACCAGCACCGTCATCCCCAGGTCCTTGAACGAGCCGGTGTGGCTGTTGCCACAGAGCTTGACCCAGACGTCGTCGAGGCCGAGCGATTTGCCGTAGCGCTCGGCCCAGAACAGGTTGGTCCCGCCCTCGTCCATGGAGACGATGGCGTCGTCGGGGACCTCGGGGGCGATCCACTCGCGCTTGCCCCACACGCCGGATCCGTAGGGCCAGAGCGTGCGCTTGTAGCGATCGTCGAAGAGCTTCATCCAGGCGGCGGCGCTGCGCGAGGAGAGCGCTTGCGTGTCGTGCTGGACGTCGAGCAGGCCTTCGCATTTCGGACAGCGGTAGATCGCCTGGGTCAGCGGATAGGCACCCTCGCACCCGGCGAGGCAACGAAACGAGGCAGAGTGAGTCACGGTTGGGCCTTCAAATCACGGTCGGGTTCAGACCGAGCTTCTTGTAGAGGAACTTGGCTGCGGTGATGGCGAAGGGGGTCACCGGCGAGTAGACGTCGGGCGCGTTGGGGGGTTGCTGCGCGATGCGCGGGGGGCCGCCGCGGGCGACGCGATCGAGATCCTCGACCAGCGCATCCATCGACGGATAGCGGTTGTCGGGCCGCTTGCGGAGGGCGCGGTGGATGATCAGCTCGAGGCCGGGGGCCAGGCCTCCCTGGCCGAGCGTGGGCGACGGCGCCGGGGTGATGAGCTGGTGGGCGAGCGTCTCGGGCTCGGTCCGGGCCTGGAAGGGCAGGCGCCCCGAGAGCAGGCGGAACATGAGCACGCCGAGCGCGTAGACGTCGGTGCGGGCGTCGGGCGCGTCGCTCACGGCCTGCTCGGGCGCCATGTACTCGATGGTGCCGACGGCGACGCCTGCCTGCGTCATCCCCTTCTCGGCGAGCAGGCGCGCGAAGCCGAAATCGACGAGCTTGACGTCGTGAAAGTCGTTGCGCTCGCCGACGAGGACCACGTTGTCGGGCTTCACGTCGCGGTGAATCACGCCGGCGCGGTGGGCCGCGGCGAGGGCCAGCGCGATCGGCCGGAGCACGGCGATGGCGTGCTGCGGCGCCATCACGCGCTCGCGCCGCAGCCACTCGCCGAGCGACTCGCCGAAGAGGAACTCGGTGACCAGCCACGGCGCGCCGTCTTCGCGCAGGCCGACGTCGAGGATGCGGACGATCGCCGGGTGGGTGATCTGCGCGGCGGCCTTGGCCTCGACCAGGAACCGCGCGCGGAGGTCCGGCTGCTTCACCGATCCGGGGTCGAGCAGCTTGAGCGCGACGGCCTCGTTCGTCTGCTTGTCGAGGGCCAGGAAGACCTGCGCCATCCCGCCTTTGCCGAGGAGCCCGCGGATCTGATAGCGCCCGGCGATCAGCTCGCCGGCGTGCTCGGTCGGCTTGCTCCGGATGCGCTTGATGTCGATGGTCGCCGCGAGTTTTTCCCCGTCGTGCGGGCAAAACTGGTGTTCCTCGCTGAACCGCCGGTGGCACTTCGTGCAGATCATGGCCTGCCCCGGAGATAGCCGGTTCCGGGCGCGCGGCGCAAGGTCTGGAGTGGAGAACGACCGTCCGCTCGGGCGGGCCGAGGTCGGCTATCTGTTGACAGCGCGGCGCGCGCGCCGCTACGCATCGACGATGCGACGCTCCCTCGACTCCTCGGTCTTCCTCGCATTCTCGGCGGTGATCATGGCCGCGGTCCCGCTCGGCTGCGGAAAATCGGCGACCCCAGGCGGCGCCGATCCGGCGGCGTCGGGGTCGGCCGCGCCGGTGGCCTCGGGAAACCTCGCCACGCCCGCGCCGGCCGCCGACGCGGCGGCGGGGCCGAAGAAGATCAAGGCGCTGCTCAAGGACGTTCAGCTCTTCAACCCGTATTCGTCCAACCGCTCCATGCCTTCGGCCTCCGAGGACGGCTCGCTCGACACCGGCCACTCGCAGCTCCGACACGGCCTCGGGATCGTGATCGAGGCCACCAACGATACCGGGGAGATCCTGCGGTATGCGACCTTCGAGGGGCAGCTCAAGCTCACCGGCGCAGGCGGCGAGCAGGTGTGCCATTTCAGCTCGGACTCCATCGGCAGCGAGTACGGGACCCGGTTCCTCTCGTACTCGATCAAGCCGCCGCCGGATCCCACCGGGGTCGGCCGCGACGCGGCGAGCAAGGCCACGTGGTTCGACGAGAGCGGCTCGGTGGTCGAGTCGCCTTGGCGCCCCGCGGAGCGGATCCGGATGGTGAGCCGGAGGAGCGATTGCCGCACTCCCGTGCTCGACGACATGGGCGTCACCGCGATCCACGGCCACGCGGTGGTCAAGGGCTGGAGAGAGTTCTCGGACACCGCGGGAGCGATGGAGTTCGACGACAAAAGCTACGACCTCGCGCTCGACGGCGACGTGGCGCGGATCCGCGACAAGAAGTCCTCCAAGCTCACGCTCGTGCCCCTCAAAGAGGTGATCGAGATGGTGGCCGTCCCCGATGCTCCCCGCGATGGACGGGTGGTCCCGCTGACCAAGCTCAGGCTCTCTCGCTTCGTCTATGCCTCGGAGCCCGACACCGTGCAGAGCGAACCCATCGAGTTCGATCTCAACCCGGCCGCGCTCTCGGTGCAGATGGTGAAGCTGCCCACGGGCGATTTCGCCCACGCCGCGGGCAACCTCGTCATCTACCTGAAGGACGGCAAGGTGGCCTATGAAGACATGGCCAAGCTCCACCTGAGCCTCCACGACGTGGAGCGGAAGGACGTGCCGCCCGAGCCGCCCGAGGTGGGCTTCGAGGCCGACGAGCTCTCGGGCAAGGTCACCGATCTCAAGATCGTGCATTTCACCGACGATCCCACGCTCAACAAGGGTCAACGGCGCCTGTCGGCGACCTGGCACCTCAGCCTCAAGGGCGATGACATCGAGGGTCGCCTCAAGGCCGCTGTCGACGCCGCCACCACCGCGCTCGACGCCGCCGAGCGCGTCGAGGTCCAGGCCGACATTGGCAGCGACGCGCCCGCGAAGGCCAAGGCCAAGGCCGATCTCGCCAAGGCCAAGGCCGACAAGACCGCAGCCGAGACCCGGTTCAAGACCAGCCTCTCGGGCGAGCGCGGCAAGCTCACCAAGCTGCTGAGCTGCGGGGATATCAAGCTGGTGACCACCAAGGGGGTCCGCGGCGCCACCAACGGGAAATCGGCGAGCGACACCTGCAAGGTGCTCGACAAGGTCAACGAGGTGGACGTCACGCTCAACTACGCCATCGACCGCTACGAGCTCCCGGTGGCGATGACCTACTCCATCGGCAAGGCGCCGACCTGGAACCCGATCGCCAGCGCGCGGCTGCTCAAGCTCGATCCGCGCTGAGCCAGCGCGGGGAGCCGGCGAGCCCGAGCTCTTTTACCCGGGTGCAATGGGGCTTGGTTCGCGGCGCGCGCGCCGGTACCATCGCCGATCAGAATGCCCCGACCTTCGCGCTCTGCTCCCTGGCTCTTCGGCGCCCTCGTCCTCACCGCGTGCGGAGGTGAATCGACGGGCGGCGCGACGGGCACCTCGTCGAGCAGCGCCGACGCGAGCAGCAGCGGATCCACGGCGAGCGGCGCGGGCGGCGGTGGAGGCGCGAGCGTCAGCGCGAGCAGCAGCGCCGGCAGCGGAGTCGGCGGCGCCGCGTGCGGTCCCTGCGGGATGCACGCGAGCTGCTCCGGGACCCTGGCCTGCGCCTGCGACCCCGGCTGGAAGGGGGACGGCCAGATCTGCGACGACGTCGACGAGTGCCTCGATCAGCTCGACAACTGCCACGCGACGGCGACCTGCACCAACACCGAGGGATCGTTCACCTGCGCCTGTCCGCCGGGCACCGTGGGAGATCCGTTGACGGGGTGCGAGGCCCGCTATTCCGAGATCACCGCGGGCCTCTACCACACCTGCGCTCGGCGCATCGACGACGCCGTGGTCTGCTTCGGCAACGGGGGGAGCGGGCGGCTCGGCAATGGCCTCTCGATCAACCAGGCGGCTCCGGTGCAGGCGGGCGCGGCCAGCAACTGGGCGAGCCTCTCGGCGGGGACGAGCCACACCTGCGGGATCAAGAAGACAGGCAATCTCTGGTGCTGGGGCAACAACGGGTTCGGCCAGCTCGGCCTGGGCAACAACGTGAGCCAGACGTTACCCGCGTTCACCAGCCTCGATCGGACCTGGACCAGCGTCGCGGCGGGCGAGAATCACACCTGCGCGGTGGAGAGCGACGGGACGCTCTCGTGCTGGGGCCGCAACTCCGCCGGCCAGCTCGCGACGGGATCGGCGAACGCGTTCGAGTACGCGCCGGTTCACGTCAACGTCGATCCGCTGGCCCCCGCGGCCGAGACCGACTGGAAAGAGGTCTTTGCCGGGCGCGACTCTTCGTGCGCTCTCAAGCAGAACGGAGCGCTCTATTGCTGGGGGCAGAACAGCGATCTCCAGATCGCGAAGCCCGGCGGCGGCTTCGTGGCGATACCGTTGCTCATCGAGACGACGCCCATGGGGATGGACACCGACTGGGCCACGGTCTCGGTCGGCGTGACGACCTGCGGCCTGAAGAAGGTGACCGGCGCGATGTTCTGCTGGGGCCGAGGCGCCGAAGGGCAGCTCGGGAACGGGACGATCGTGGGGAGCGCCGCGCCGGTGGCCGTGTTGCCCGGCACCACCTGGACGGCGGTGCGCGCGGGCACCTCGCACGTGTGTGGCTTGCAAGCGGGAGCGCTCTATTGCTGGGGTCGCAACCAGGGCTCGCAAATCGCCCTCGGGCAGAGCGGGTGGCTGCTCACGCCGACGCAGGTGGGCAGTGACACCGACTGGACGGCGCTCGCGGGCGGCGCGGTTCACACCTGCGGTCTCAAGCAAGACGGTCACGTGCTCTGCTGGGGATCGCGCGTGTATGGTCAGACCGGCGACGGCGCGACCAGCCTGTACCCGGTGCCTCAGCCCCTCGGAGCCTCGATGAGCTGGACGCTGGCCGCGTCGTTCGGCGAGACGAGCTGCGCTCTGGGAATGGGCGGCGTGGCGTCGTGCTGGGGCAACAACGAGAACGGGCAGCTCGGCCTCGGTGACACCGCGAGCCGCGCCGCGCCCGCCGACGTGACGACCGCGAGCGGCTTCTCCCGGCTGGTGATGGGCCGCCAGTTCGCGTGTGGGATCACGCTCGCAGGAGGCCTGGTGTGCAGCGGCCGCAACGCGCTGGGGCAGCTCGGGACCGCCGGGGTGGTGCCCGCCACGACGTTTGCGCCCATCGTCACGGCGGGCAAACCGTACGCCGCGCTGACGTGGAAGGAGCTCGCCGCGGGCGAGGAGCACGCTTGCTCGATTGCCAATGACAGCTCGCTCTGGTGCTGGGGTCGCAACGTGGAAGGGCAGCTCGGCCAGACAGTCAATCCGGCGACTGGCACGCTCGGCCAGGTGCTGCCGCTCGACGCGAAGAGCTGGACGGCGGTCGCCGCGGGGCAGCTCCACACCTGCGCGCGCCGCGCCGACACCTCGATCTGGTGCTGGGGTCGCAACGTGGAAGGGCAGCTCGGCGCGGGCGTCCCCGGCGCGGGGAAGATCGCCCCCGCCAGCGTCGATGTCGGCTTCAGCGGCGCGCTCGCGGCGGGCGTCAATCACACCTGCGCGATCAAGCTCGACGGCACGCTCTGGTGCTGGGGCAAGAACTCCAACAGCCAGCTCGGCGACAGCACCACGGTCGACAAGCCGACTCCGGTGCAGGTCGGCCTCGACGCCGACTGGGCGCAGGTGACGGCCGGAAACGCCGCGACGTGCGCGCGCAAGACCGGAGGCTCGCTCTGGTGCTGGGGCGCCAACTCGGGTGGTCAGCTCGGCCTCGGCGACTTCGGGCAGCGCAAGGCGCCCACCGCCGTCGGCGCGGCGATGTGGACCGATGTCCGGATGGGGTATCTCCACACCTGCGCGGTCCGGAGCGACAAATCGCTGGTGTGCTGGGGCTCGGGCGAGCTCGGGCAGAACGGCGTGGGCGATGGATTCTTGCTCGCGCCGACCGTCCTCGCGGCGGTGAAATAGGTGGAGCGCATGCGGAAGACTCGGTATCTCGACACCCGCTCTGCCCGGGTGGGGCTCGTGGTCGCCGCCGCGGCGTGGAGCGCGGGGTGCGGCGGTGGAGGCGCGGCAGGGCCCGGCGGCGGCGCCGCGCAGAGCAGCAGCGCGTCGTCGGCCTCGACCTCGACGGGTACCGGCGGCGGCTCGAGCAGCAGCGCGAGCGCCGGCGGGAACGGCGGCGCCTTTGGCCTCGACGAGTGCGCCAGCGGCACGAGCGACTGCTCGCCCGACGCGATCTGCACCGACACGCCGGCCTTCTACACCTGCGCGTGCAAGCCTGGATTTCAGGGCGATGGACACACCTGCGCCGACGTGAACGAGTGCACCGCGCTCCTCTCCGACTGCGACGCCAACGCCGTTTGCACCAACACGCCGGGCAGCTTCTCGTGCGCGTGCGGCCCGGGCTTCGTCGGCGACGGCAAGACCTGCGAGGCCATGTACACCGCGGTGGGCGCGGGGCAATACCACGCGTGCGCGGTCCGCTCCGACAAGACCATGTGGTGCTGGGGGCTCAACACCAGCGGTCAGGTCGGCACCGGCACCGGAGATGCCGTGTTCCTTCGCCCGGCCGCGGCCGGATCCGCGAGCGACTGGACCCGGGTCGCCGCGGGCGCGGCCTTCAGCTGCGGGCTCAACACGTCGGGCCAGATCCTCTGCTGGGGTCAGAACAACGCCGGTCAGATCGGCGATGGAACCTCTGCTACCGCGCTCACGCCGACGCCGGTCGCGGGCGGCGTCACCGACTGGATCTCCTTCGATTCAGGCACCAATCACTCGTGCGCGATTCGCGGTACCGGCGAGCTCTCGTGCTGGGGCACCAACACCCGCGGTCAGATCGGCGACGGCACCACCACCACCGCGACCGCGCCGACGGTGGTGAGCGCGGGGCCGTGGAGCCAGGTCTCGGTGGGATCCGAGCTCTCTTGCGCGGTGCGCGCCGATCACACCCTCTGGTGCTGGGGGCTCAACACCAGCAAGCAGCTCGGCAACGGCCTCACGACCAACAGCCTGATCCCGGTCCAGGAGAAGACGCTCTCGACCAGCTGGATGAGCGTGACCGCCGGCAACGCCTTCGCGTGCGGCGTCCAGCTCGATGGAACGCGCTGGTGCTGGGGCACCAACGCCCTTGGTCAGGGCGGCGACGGGACGGTCGTCGCGCTCGCGCAGCCCACCAAGATCGGGGTCGAGACCGACTGGACCGCGATCGACGCTGGCGACTTCGCCACGTGCGGGCTGCGCGGATCCGGCGCCCTCTCGTGCTGGGGTGACGGCAGCCTCGGTCAGACCGCGCAGCCCGGCGACGAGTCGCCCAGGCTCGCTCCCGCGAGCGTCGGTGTCGGCACCGACTGGACGGCGATCGCCGGTGGACTGCGCTTCGCCTGCGGGATCCACGGCGGCCATCTCGCGTGCTGGGGCTCGGCCAGCCATGCCGCGCTCGGCCTCGGGTACACGTCGGATCGCACCGATCCCACGCTCGCGTCGGCCGCCGCGGACCACCAGCGCCTCGCCGTGCAGATGGACGACGGCTGCGCGATCCACGCCGGCGGCGATCTCTCGTGCTGGGGTCGCAACGCCTTTGGCAACCTCGGTGACGGCACGATGGTGAGCCGCGCCGCCAGCGTCCCTGTCGGCGCGGGCAAGGTCTGGCAGCGCATCACCCTCGGCCGCAACCACGCCTGCGGGATCGCCACCGACAACAACGTCAACGGTGTGTACTGCTGGGGCACGGAGCTGAACCAGGAGCTCGGCAACGGCGTGGTGGTGGCGAACCAGCTCACGCCGGGGCTGATCACCGCGACCGCGGGCAACACCTCGGCGTGGACCGAGATCGCAGCGGGGCTCAACTACACCTGCGCGCTCCGGCAGGACGGCACGCTCTGGTGCTGGGGCCGCAACACGCAAGGGCAGCTCGGCGACACCACGACGACGGTGCGCGCCGATCCAAAGCAAGTGCTCCCGCTCGGCGCCGCCGACTGGGTCGAGGTCTCCGCCAGCGGCGAGTTCACCTGCGCGCGGCGGATGTCGGGCGCCCTCTTTTGCTGGGGCCGCAACGACGTCGGGCAGCTCGGCGACGGCGACGTCGTCACGCCGGTCTCCACGCCCAAGCAAGTGGGCCTGGCGACGTACAGCGCCGTGTCGGCCGGGCAGAACCACGCGTGCGCCGTCGCCACCGACGGCACGCTCTGGTGCTGGGGCCGCAACGGGAGCGGCGAGCTCGGGCTCGGCAACGCGGTGGGTCCGGTGCTCGTGCCGACCCAGGTCGGGACCGACACCGACTGGCAAAGGCCGGTCCTCGGACAGGGCACCTCCACGTGCGCTCTCAAGCAGAGCGGCGCGCTCTACTGCTGGGGAACGGGCAGCTTCGGGCAGCTCGGGCTCGGGAGCATCACCTCGTTCAACAAGCCGCAGAAGGTCTCGAGCGTGACGCCGTGGGCGACGGCGGCGGTCGGCAACGAGCACGCCTGCGGCCTCGGGACCGACGGGCGACTCTCGTGCTGGGGCGCCAGCAACTTCGCTCAGCTCGGCAGCGGCGTGCCCTTCGTGTCCACGCCGACGGCCGTGCTCAGCCCTCCTTGAGCGGCGGCTACTGCCCCGCGAGCACCACGAGGGCGACGCCGATCGCCGCCGGCATCGCCTGCAAGAGCATGATCTTGCGGTCCACGGTCGCCCCGCCGTACACCCCGGCCACCACCACACAGCCCAGGAAGAAGAGGCGGAGATGAAACGCCTCGTGCGGGTCGCTCGCGGCGATTGACCAGATCAGCCCGGCGGCGAGGAAGCCATTGTAGAGGCCCTGGTTCTTCGCGAGCACCGCCGACTCGTCGGCCTTCTGCTGGGTGTTGCCGAAGGTGCGGAGACCAAACGGCGTGGTCCAGAGGAACATCTCGAGGACCAGAAAGTAGAGGTGCTCGACGGCCACGAGGGCGATGAGCGCGAGCGATGCGATGTGCATGGGCCTCGGGATCGATTGATGACGATGGTTGGAGCGGAGAGCCGCAGGGGAGTGGCTACTTCAGGATCGCCTGGATCAGCTGCGGGCTCTGGTTCGAGATGTGGGTGTACGGGAGGCCCGCGGCCTGGAGCACCGTGGCGTGGACGTCGGAGGGCCGGATGCTCACGCCCATGTCGTCGTCGGGCGTGCCCAGCTTCAGGTTGATCGTGCGCGCGTCGTAGTTGGCGTCGCGGGTGGCCCCGACCGCGAGGTTGCCCTTGATTCCATGGCCCGCGAGGAGGCACGCCGAGGCCAGGTGGTGATCGCGCCCGCCTTGCTGGTTGATCTTCGGCGCGCGCGCGAACTCGGAGAAGCACATCAGCGTGGTGCGATCCCAGTAGGACTTGCCGTTCTTGTCCTCGGTGTTCTTCAGGTAGGTGATCAGGTTGCTCACCGCGTCGAAGCCCGAGCGCTGCGCGGCGGGGTGGTTCGCCGTCCAGTCGTCGTCGAAGTGCGCGTCGAAGACGTAGACGAGGCGGAGCAGAGCGACCTGCGAGATGCCGTTCACCAGCGCCTGCGCCGCGAGCGCCGCCTGCCCGCGCGGCTTGCCCGAGAGCTGCGCGGCGGGGTTGGCCGGGTTCACGCCGAAGGCCTTGTAGAGGTTGTCGAGCTGGCTGCCCGCGGGCGGATTCGGCTTGAAATCGAAGTGTTTCCAGAGCCCGCCGTTGGCGAGCGACTGGGCCGACGTCCACGCGGCGACGTGGTTCGTGACCGCGCCGTTCACGTCGAGCTGACGCGGCACGCAGAACGATCCGCCGTGGAGCTTGGCCGCGGCCTGGGTCACCTTCTCGTCGAGCGCGAGCGACGCGTTGAGCGGGCGCAGCACCTGGAGCATCTCGGCGTAGCCGGGCACCTGGAGGCCGCTGGCGAGCGGCGAGAGCCCCTCGTTGTACGTCTCGGCGCCGCCCGCGACCAGGTTCGGGATCTGGTGATCGTCGAGGTGCCCCGACGCCGCGGCCCACCACGTCTCGAGCGAGCTGCCCGAGGCCGCGAGCCCGCGCGGGAACTTGCCGGTGAGAAAATAGCGGCGGCCGACCTCGTGGGTGAGCGTGCCCATGTTCACGCCGCGGACCACGCAGAGATCGTCGACGTGATCGCTGGCGAGAGAGCCAATCGCGGGGCCCCACGCGATGTTGCCGGGCATCACGATCCCGGTGCTGGTGGAGTCGATGATGCCTTTGGTGATCGGATCCGTCACCGTGTCGAAGCCGGTGTAGATGCCGCCGGCCGGATCGCCGAAGAGCTGATGATTGCGCGGATCGAGGCTGTAGAGCGTGTCCCAGCCGCCGCTGAACTCGCACATGATCAGGAGCGGCGCGCTGTCGGGATCGCCCACGTCGGCCGCCGCGTGGCGGAGGCCGAGGAAGCCGTCGAGGAGGAGCGCGCCGCCGCCGAGGCCGAGGCCCGAGAGGAGCTGACGCCGAGAAAATGAGGACCTTTTCATCGCTTCATCTCCTCAGTCGTTGTGGAACAAGGGGGACTCGAACAGCGCCACGCAGACGCCGCGCCAGCCCTCGGCCGCGGGGACGAGCTCACCGCCGAGCGGCGCCTTCACGCTGCCCTCGCCGGCGTCGTAGACCGCGCGCAGGGCCGGGATCATCGGATCGGCCGCGTCGAGGCGGAGGCCGTGAAAGCGGAGCACGAGGTAGCGAACGTTGTCGGCTTTCTGCGCGTCGGTCGCGGTGCCGTCGACCGGCGCCTTCGGGAAGAGCGAGCGCGTCGTCGCGTCGGTGCGCTGGAGATCGTTCTTCGCCATCTGCATGCAGACGTCGCGCGCCGCGTCGCCGACGAACTTCATGTAAAGCGCGCTCGACACGCCGCTCTCTTCGGTTGACGTCTGGAAATCCGGCCGCCCCAGCGCCTTGCCGAAGGCCAGATCGCTGAAGCCGTTGTTGCCGTTGTACATCCACTGGATCGGCGCGCCGTAGACGTCTTTCCCGGCCACGCGCGACATCGCCGCTTGCAGCGTGTCGATGCGCATGCGCCGGACGGCGCGCGAAGGCGGCGGCTTGGGGCCCGCGGCGTAGTCGGTGGGCGCGGCGCCGGGCGTGCCCTGCGCGTCGACCGACGGGTGCTCCCAGCCGGGGTTGGGAGGCGCCGGATCCGAGGGCGTCGAGATCGAAGGATCGTTGGACACGGGCGACGTCGAGCACCCGACGACGAACGCACCCGCGAGGGCTGCGAGCCCGAGGTAACGCGCGCTCATGGCATCCTCCGGTAGGTCGGCAGCTTCACCAGCCGCTTCACGAGCATCCTGAGGTCCTCGCTGGCCTGGAATTCTTTCGCGATGCCGTCGAGCACATCGCCCTCGTAGTCCGGCGACGCCGCGTCGAGGTTGGGCTCGCGCTTCATCAGGCTCGTGAACATGTGGCGCGTCGTCACCTGGTGGAACAGGCCGCTCGCGATGTCGCTCGCGGCGAGCGCGCCGGGCCCGTCGTCGAAGTGCGGTTGCACGTCGGGGTGCGCCTTGTCCGCATAGCGCGTGGCCTTGAGCTTGTACGGGAGAATGTCGGGATCGACGAGGTCGGGCACCGTCACGTAGAACCGATCGCACCAGGCGCTGCTCGCCGGCGCGATCCCCTTGGAGCACGCCGTTGACGATGGATACGAGCGGGCAAAGCCTTGCAACGACGTGGTACCGGCCTCGGAGAGCAGGCCGAAGTACGCCGCCATCGGCTCGAGCGTCACGTGGCAGCTCCGGCAGACGCAGCGCCCGGTGAGGTCGTCGCCGTCCTTGTTGCAGGCGGTGTCCTTGGTGCTCGGCGGCTGGAAGAACTGCCCCTCGAAGGCGATGCGGTAGCGGTTGGCGCGCGCGCGGTTGGTCTGGAAGCGGAGCAGGTACGCGGGCAGCGTCAGCACGCCGGAGTGCGGCGCGAGGCGATCGACCGGCACCCACGTGTCGGCCTGGGTGTACGGGATATCGGGCAGCACGCCGTCCGTCGGCTCGTAGAGGTTCTGCGTGCGCGAGAACGACTGCCGCTGACCGAGGTAACGGAAGTAGTGCACCAGCGGGCCGTTCACGTAGGCGCGCTTCGACACCAGAAGATCCGAGTACGGCGGCTTGCTCGTGGCCGCGTCGACCGACCGCAAGAGCTGCTCGCGCATCGACGTGAGCACCGCGGTCTGGACCGAGCCAATCATGCAGTAATCGAGGTTCGGACCGCAGCCGCACGACTTCGAGTTCGCGAGCACGTGGTCGCACGAGATCGTCCCGGCGTTGGGATCGCCCGGCGGGAGCGTGTAGGTCTTCGCGGCCTGGGCATCGAAGGCGCAGACCTTGATGGTCTTCGTCGGATCGGGCTCCCAGTACGGGTGAATGTCTTCCCATCCTTCGGCGACGACGGGGCCCACCGCGTCGGGCGCCATCGGCTCGGTCAGCGGCATCCCCGCGGCGTCGTAGCCGAGCACGCTCTGCGCTTTGTCCTGGCAGTGGTGCGTCCCGTCGCCGCCGCGGTAGAGCCGCTGCTTGCCGGTCGAGGGGACGAAGAGCACCGTGACGCCGGGGCTCACCACCGCGGAGCTGAGCAAGAAGCCGACGTCGCCGAGGGCCGTGGACGGGTTGGTCCACAAAAGATCCTCGTGGTAGCGGCGCATCTGGATCCGGAACTGATCGTCGGCGAGGTACGCGTCGATCAGATCGTCGGGGATCGCAGCCTTTCCGGCGACGGCGTCGTAGTCCGCGACGTCAGGGACGGTGCCGAGCAGATCGATCGACAGCCGCCGGAGCTGTCGCTCGATCGGCATCTCGCGGTGCAGGTAACACTGGCCCCCGTCCGCGAGCGCGGAAGAGCTGAGCGCCGTGGTCATGGCGACGCCGATCAGTTGCCAAAGTCGCGATCGGTTCATCTGGGGCTCCGGCCAGCTCCCGCGTCGTGACGGGGGCTGCATCGTTTCAGGAAATCCGGGCGGAGGCGCGGCGTCAATCGCGGTGTGCGGCCTCGGCGGGGCGAGCTTCGATCGCAGGAAAGGCTTGCATTCTGGTATCGTCGATGACCGTGCTCAAACGAACCTCCTGGACCTCGGCGGCGCTCCTCGGTGGCATGATCGCGAGCTTCGCCGCGGCCTGCGAGATCCCTGCGGTCTCGTCGTCGACGTCGTCCGCTTCGTCGACCAGCAGCGGCACCGGAGGCGGCGGTCCGCCGACGCTGACGATCGTCCACGGCGCGGTGGCCGCGCCGACGAAAGAGCCCGAGCACAGCACCGCGGCGCTGAGCGGCTACGCCACCGCGACGGCGTCGAATGGATCGATCCTCGCGGTCGGCACCACGACCTCGGTCTACGGGGTAACGCCGAACGCGGTGACGCTCCTGGCGATCGTCGGCGACGAGCCGAGCCTCCCGGCCGAGACGGGCGCGATCCAGGCGATGACCGCGCTCGACGACGGCGTGCTCGTGGCCGCCGACAACGCGGTGTTCTTCACCAAGGGCAGCGCGCTCCAGCTCTCGCTCGCGAACGATGTGCTCCACCCGCTGGGCATCACCGCGATGGCCTCGCGCGTGGCGGACGACGACGGCGACGGCGTGAAGGAGACCCACCTCATGCTCCGCACCAAGGCCGCGGCCTACGAGATCGTCGGCGCCGCGCTCACGAAATGGACCGTGGCCGGCGAGGCGGGCGCGCCGACCGCGGCGCTGGCCACCAAGGCGACCGTTTACCTCGCCTTTGGCGACCGCGTGTACGAGATCGAGAAAGACACGAAGAAGGCCTATCCGCTGGTGTTCGATGTGGGCATCGTCGCGGAGATCGCCTGTGGGACGGTGGCCTGCGACGCGGGCTCGCCGATCTATTTTGCCTCGGATCGTGGCCTGGTCGAGCGCTCGGCCGCCGGCGACTACACGCTCTATACCCTCGCCGAAGAGGGAGCTCCCGCGGTCCCGGTCGATGCCTTTGCGCTCGACGGCGCCAAGACGCGACTCTACGCCCTCGCCGGGCCGCAGGTCCTCCGGGTCCGCGTGGGGGCGTCGCCCGTCGCCGAAGCCACGGTGACGGCGCCCGCGCTGCCGCGCCATCTCGTCGTCGACAAGGTGGGTGACGCCTGGCTGAGCGAGGGAGAGTCGATGGAGAAGCTCGCCCTGGGGACGCCGCTCAGCTTCGCGACCGACGTGAAGCCGATCCTCCACGCGTACTGCTCGGATTGCCACGCGAACGCGACCAACGGCGCGCCGAAGATCGATTTCGACTCCTACGACGCGACGGTGAAGCTCTCGGATACGGTGGTGAAGCGGGTGGTCGAGGGCACGATGCCGCCGATCACCTACGCCAAGAAGCTGCCGAAAGAGACCGTGCAGCTCCTGGTGGAGTGGAGCGCGACCAAGGCGCCTTGAGACTTGTCGTCAGCGCCCCGGGAGGGCGCGCTCGGCTTCAGCCGAGCTGCTGATGAAGGAACGTGATGGTGCGATCCCAGGCGATCTTGGCGTCTTTCGGCGAGTAAATGGCCGCGTCGGTGTCGCGCATGAAAGCGTGATCGGCGTCGTAGACGTGGAGGGTCATCAGGCCTCCGCTGGCCTCGACCTCTTTCTTGATTGCCTCGGCGCCCGCGACCGTCGCCCACTGATCCTTCGTCGCGAAGTGCGCCATGATCGGCCGGGCCTTCGTGAAGTCGGCGCGACCCGCCGGCGGGAGGCCATAGAACGGCACCGCGGCGGCGATCTCGGGGATCCGCGTCGCCGCGACGAACGCGTAGGCGCCGCCCATGCAGAAGCCGGTGACGCCGATCTTCCCGCTGCAGCGCGGGTGGGCGATGAGGGCCTGTGTCGCCGCGGCGATGTCGGCCAGCGCGCGCTTGCCGTCGAGCGCGATCATCATCGCCTGGGCCTCGGCCCCGTCGCTGGTGACCTTGCCGTGGTAGAGGTCGGGCGCGATCGTGAGAAAACCCGCGGCAGCGAAGCGATCGGCCAGGCTGCGGATGTGATCGTTCACGCCCCACCACTCCTGCACGAGCACGAGGCCGGGCGCCTTGTCGTCGCCGACGGGGAGGGCGATCTCGCCCGTGACCTCGGAACCATCCTGCGCGGTGAACGTGATCGGTGACGACATGAGACCTCCGGGGCGCGTGGGCAGCGCGCTCCGGCATGGGAGGCGCGCGCGCTCGCCTTACTGCCGGGAATCGGCGCCGTCCACGCCGATCCGGCCTCCTTGCGCCCATCGCTCGCCGCGCCTACCGTTCGCGCGATGTCGTCCGTTTCGAACCCCTCGTCTGCGCGGCCTGCCCGCCCTCTTCTCGACGCGATCCACAGCGGCGTGGTCACCGTCGACGGAGGCATGGGCACGCAGCTCTACGAGCGCGGCGTGCTCTTCAACGTCAACTACGAAGAGCTCGTCGTCTCGCGCCCGGAGATCGTGCTCCGCATCCACGAAGACTACGTGCGCGCCGGCGCGCAGCTGATCGAGACCAACACCTTCGGCGCCAACCGCGTGCGCCTGGCGCGGCACGGGCTCGACGATCGGGTGCGCGAGCTCAACATCGCGGCGGTGAGCCTGGCGCGCAAGGCGGCGGGCGAGCGGGCCTGGGTCGGCGGGGCGATCGGGCCAACGGGGCTTGTTTTTGCGGGCTTCACCGACGAGGAGCGCGAGCGCGTGCGCTCGGCGTTTCGCGAGCAGGCCGAGGCCCTCGCCGAGGGCGGCGCCGACGCGATCCTCCTCGAGACGATGCGGCAGCCCGAGGAGATCGAGCTGGCGATCGAGGGCGTGCGCCTCGCCCTCGGAAAGAGCCTCCCGCTCATCGCCCAAGTCTCTGTCGACGAGGGGCTGACCATGGCCGACGGCACGCCGATCGCCGCGATGGGCGCGCGCCTCAAGGCCCTGGAGTGCGACGTGATCGGGATCAACTGCTCCGACGGCCCGCAGGTGGTCCTCGCCGCCGCGGAGCTGCTGCTCCCGCTCGGGCTCCCCGTCTCGGCGGTCCCCAACGCCGGCCTCCCGCGCCGCGTCGACGATCGCTTCATCTACGTCTCCACGCCCGAGTACTTCGGCGTCTTCGCCCGGCGCCTTTGCAAGATCGGCGTGCGGATGATCGGCGGCTGCTGCGGCACCACGCCGGATCACGTGCGCCGCATCGCCGCCGCCGCGCGCATGGAAGGCAGCGCCGCCGCGTCGTCCGCCGTGAGCGAGGCGGTGGGCGAGCTCGGCGCGCCCTTGTGGGCGGGCACCGGCAGCGACGCCGACGCGGCGCTCGAGAGCCTCGCGGTCGACTCGGGTCGTTCGTCAACGTCGGTGTCCGGTGTCAACGTCACGATCACCGCCCGCGACGACAAGAGCCCGTTCGCCGCGAAGATCGGGAAGAAGTTCGTGATCTCGGTCGAGGTCAACCCGCCGCAGGGGCTCGATCCTTCGGGCGCGCTCCGCGCCGCGCGGATGCTCCTCGACGGCGGCGTCGACGTGATCAACATCGCCGACGGCGCGCGCGCCCAGGCTCGGATGAGCAACCTCGCCCTCGCGGTGCGCCTGAAGGAGCAGGGCATCGAGACCTTGCTCCACGTCTGCGGCCGCGATCGCAACCTCCTCGGCCAGGTCGCGCACCTCCTCGGCGCGCACGAGCTCGGCATCCGCAACCTGGTGATCATCACCGGTGATCCGCCGAAGATCGGCGATTTCCCCGACGCCACCGCGGTCTACGACCTCGACTCGATTGGCATCCTCCGCCTGGTGAGCCGGCTCAACCAAGGCATCGATCCGGGCGGCAAGCCCCTCGGCGCCGCGACGTCGTTCTTCTGCGCCACCGGGGCCGAGCCCGCCGCGCTCAACTACCCTCGCGAGCTCGAGCGCCTGCGCCAGAAGAAGCGCGCCGGGGCCGAGCTGGTGATGACCCAGCCGGTCTACGATCCCGCGGTGCTCGACCGGTTCCTGAAAGACATCGAGCCGCTCGGCCTCCCGATCCTGATTGGCATTCTCCCGCTCGCGAGCCACCGGAACGCCGAGTTCCTCCACAACGAGGTACCCGGCATGCAGATCCCGCCCGACGTGCGAGCGCGGATGAAGTCCGCGGGGAGCGGCCCCGACGCGCGGCGCGAGGGCGTGCGGATCGCGCGCGAGATGCTCCTCGCGGTGCGCGATCGCGTCGCGGGCGCGTACGTGATGCCGCCGCTCGGACGCTACGAGATGGCGCTCGAGGTCATCGACGGGATCGTCGAGCCGCGCGTGATCGCGGCGAGCTGAGGGCGAGGCGCGGCGTGATCTCCTCCGCGCCGTCGCTCCCCCACCTCGCGCGCCGCTGGCTCGGCGCGACGCCGTCGCTCAAGAGCCTCGCGCTCCGCGCGGCGTACCTGCGCAGCGAGCTCGATCGTCACCCGCTCGCGCAGATCGCGGTCGCGCTCGACGCGCTCACGGGGCTGGCCGAGCAGGCGGATCCCAGGGCGCGCGCGGTGCTCGCGTCGCTGATCCCCACGCTCGCCGATCCCGATCTCGCGAGCCTGGTCGCGGCGCTGCGCCGGGCCTCGATCGAGCACGCGCTGCTCCCGCTCGGTCGCCTGGTGCGCGCCGGTCCGCTCGAGCTCCCGCCGCCCGCCGAGATCGACGAGCGCAAGCTGGCGGCGTCGAGCACCGGCCGCGCGCTCACGCTGGGCGAGCGCCGCGCCCTGGCGCGCAAGCCCTCTCGCGCGGCCTTCGACAAGCTGATCCGCGATCCCCACCCGCTGGTGATCCACAACCTGCTCCGCAACCCGCGGATGACCGAGGACGACGTGCTCCGCCTCGCGGCGCGGAGGCCCGCGCACCCCGAGGTGATCGTGGAGATCCTCCGCCACCCCGAGTGGTCGCAGCGCGCGCGGGTGCGCATGGCGATCATCCAGAACCCGGGCACCGCCTCGGCGATCGCCGTGCCGCTGGTGCGCCTCTTGATCCGGCCCGAGCTGCACCAGGTGCTCGCCGCCGCCGACGTCGCGCCCGTGGTGCGCGCCGCCGCGCAAGAGCTGCTCGAGCGTCGGCCGCCGGTGCCCGAGCGCGGAGACCGCGGGGAGCCACAGTGATCCAGCGGAGCACGAAGGACAACGCCGTCAACGACGGCTCGAGGAGATCCCGATGAACCTGGCGAAGCGTCTCGAAGGCAAGGTTGCTCTGATCACCGGGGCCGCGTCCGGGCTCGGCGCCGCGTCGGCGCGTCGGCTCCACCGCGAAGGGGCCTTCGTGGTCGTCACCGATCGCGACGTGGAGAAGGGCGAAGCGGTCGCCGCGTCCATCGGCGAGGGCGCGGTCTTTCACAAGCTCGACGTCACCAGCGAGGCCGAGTGGATCGCGGTGATCGACGGCGTCGTCGCGGCGCAGGGCGGGCTCGACATCCTCGTCAACAACGCCGGCGTCGGCGTGCTCGCCAGCATCGAGGACACGGCGATCGAAGCCTTTCGCTTCGTTCACGCCGTCAACACCGAGGGTGTGTTCCTGGGCTGCAAGCACGCGGTGCGGGTGATGAAGGGCCGCGGCGGCGGCTCGATCATCAACATGTCGAGCGTGGCCGGCATCGCCGGAGCGCCGGACATGGCCGCGTACTGCTCGAGCAAGGGCGCGGTCCGCACGCTGACGAAATCGGTGGCGATGCACTGCGCGAGGAAGGGTTATGGAATCCGCTGCAACTCGCTCCATCCCGCCTTCATCGACACGCCGATGGTCGACGCGGTCGTCAACGCTCATCGCGATACGGATCGGGCGCGCGCGGGGCTGATCAAGAGCATCCCTCTCGGCAAGCTCGGTGAAGGAGAAGACGTCGCGGCGGCGGTGGCGTACCTGGCCTCGGACGACGCGAAGTTCGTCACCGGGGTGGAGCTGCCGATCGACGGCGGGCTGCTCGCGCAATAGCGCCTCTCCACGCGGGGGCGATCACTGGGCCTTCTTGCCGCCGAGCTTTTTCTTCAGGTTCGCGCCCTCGCGCGCCCGCAATTCGATGCATTCGTCGGCGACCTCCAGCGCTTGCTTCAGCGCGCGGTCGCCGCCCTCGGTGCCCTTCATCGCCTCTCCGAACAGCTTTGCGGCGGCGTCGCGCTCGGTCTTCTCGCAGATCGACTCGACCACTCCGCCGAGGCGGGTCAGCAAGAAATCGGGCATCTTGCCCTTCAATTCGGTGAAGTGGTCTCTCACCCAGGCCCGGACTACAGGGCGGGAGTCGGGCCACCTCATCGCGGAGCTCGAGATGTAGAAGCTGTCCTGGATCCGGAGCTGATCGGTCAACATCAGATCGAGCGCGCGGCGGAGCAGGACGGGATCGGCGAAGCTCCCGAGCGGGCCCACGGCGTCGATCCGCTCTTCGGGGAGCTTTGCGCGCTTGGCGGCGCTGATCAGCTCGTCGAAGCGGCGCTCTCCCCCGCGGCGCGCGGCGTGGTGGAGGGCGATCGCCGCCATGTCGGGGTCGAGCGAGCGCGGGTTGGCCAGGAAGGCGCGAGAGCGCTTCTCGGCCTCGGCGTCGAGCCAGGGATCTTCAGCCAGGGTCGATAACGCCGAGAGCACGCTCTTGCGCAGGAGCTTCTGATCGTCGGTGTCGGCCTTCCGGGTCTCCCAGCCCAGCTCGCGCGCGATCGGGAGCAAGATCGACGCGACATAGCGACGAAACGCGGGGCGCGCGGCCTCGTCCACCAGCGTGTCACTCACCCCCTGGAGAGCGGCGATGATCTCCTCGAGCACCGGGCGGTGGCGCTCGCGCTTCATCCCCTCCAGCAGATCGAGCAGGGTGCCCACGGCCATATCGCCGCTGCGGACCAGGGCCCACGAGCCCGCGACCATTCCCATGCGCAGGCGCGGATCGAGGCCGCGCGCGGCGGCCGCCAGCGCCTCCATCTGCGCCGGCGGGAGGACGAAGCGGTAATAGCCATTCTCCCCGGCGTTGGGGTAAATCCATTTCGGACAGCGGCCGGCGGGGAGGGCGAGATCGGCGGCCTCTCCGTCGAGGAGCCCGCAGGTCACGCCGGCCTTCTCGCCGCCCTCGTAGGCCACGCAGATCGGGATCTTCCAGGTGCGGTGATCGGGCTCGTGATCGGCACCGACGCCGGCGCGGCTCGCGCGATAGCGCCTCTGGGTGAGGTGCACGCGCGGCGCCGCGGCCTTGTCGCAGACCAGCTCGGCGCGGACCAGCGGGACGCCGGGCTGGTCGAGGAAGGTCGAGGCGATCGCGCCGACGTCCTTGTTGGCCGCGGATCCGATGGCCTGGAACAGGTCGGCGGAGGTCGCGCTCCCGTGCTCGTGGGCCTTCAAATAGGCGCGGATCCCGTCGCGCATCGTGGTCTCTCCCAGCCACGCTTCGAGCATCCCCAGGACGGCCGCGCCCTTGTCGTAGGTGATCTCGTCGAAGGCGTCCTCGGCCTCGCCGCTGCCGGAGATGGGCTGTCGCACCGGGCGGGCCGAGTCGAGCGCGTCGCGCTCCATGATCGTGCCTTTGGAGCGCAAGGCCTGGAGTCGGGCGTCCATCGTCGGTCGCCAGGTATCGACGATCTTGCTCTCCATCCAGGTGGCGAACCCCTCGTTGAGCCAGAGATCGTCCCACCAGGCCATGGTCACGAGGTTGCCGAACCAGTGATGGGAGATCTCGTGAGCGACGTTGGTGGCCATGGTCCGGCGCGCGGCGGCGCCGGCGCGCTGGGCGTCGAGGAGGATCAGCTCTTCGCGAAAGGAGATCAGGCCGGCGTTCTCCATGGCCCCGAAGCCAAACTCGGGGACGGCGACGAGATCGAGCTTGGAGTACGGGTACGGGCGATCGAAATACTCGCCGAGCAGGCGGGTGTGCGCGGCGGCGGCCTCGAGCACCAGATCGCCGAGAGCCGCCTTTCCGCGGGTGGTGATCACCCGGATCTTCACCGGGCCCGGCGGCGCCTCGCGGATCTCGAAGGGGCCGACCGCGAGCGCGAAGAGGTAGGTGGGGAGCGGGGCCGTCGGCGCGAAATGGAAGGTGGTGCTGCGGCCTTCGTCGGCGTCGGCGCGGCCCGTCTCCTCGGCGTTGGCCACCGCGAGGTTGCCCTTCGGCGTGGTTACTTTGAGCTCAAACGGTACCTTGAAGCCGGGCTCGTCGAAGCAGGGGATCATCCGCCGCGCGTCGGTGGGCTCGAGCTGGGTGTACGCGTAGTACACGCCGTCTTCCTTGACGCGGTAGAGGCCGCTGAGCTTGTCGCCGATCGGCGCCGACCAGGCGATCTTGATCTCGGCGCGGCCGACGCCGAGGGGACGCGCGAGGGTGAGCACCAGCTCGTCGGGGGCGTCGCGCGGGCCCTTCGCCAGGCGCGTGCTCGCGGTCGCGGCGACGTGCTGATCGCCCTGCACGACCTCGGCGCGGCCGATGGTGAGATCGCGCCCGTGGAGGACGATGGCCTGGGTCGCCGCGGCGATCTCGACGGTGATCCCGACGTCGCCGGTGAAGCGAGATTTCGCGGGATCGATCGCCAGCGCGACGTCGTAGCGCAAGGGCCTCGCGGTGCCCGGGAGGCGACCCGAGTCGAGCGGCGCGGGCGCGATCGGCGCGGCGTCGGTCGAGGCGATCGGCGGCGGAGCGCGGGTGAGATCGTTCCCCGGGACGCAGCCGGAGGCGGCGCAGATCGCGATCGCAGCGAGCGGAGGAGCCCCGGCGAAGGGGCGAAGCAAGCGCCGAAACAGCATTACCCCGTCAGGGTTTCTGCCTTTCGCGGCCAGGTCAAGGCGAGCGCGATTCCCACGACGAAATACCAGGTCATCCGGCTCCATCGATGCGATAACCTCCAGGGAGAGCCGTGAAGCCACGGACACACGTCACCTTTCGTTTTGAAATGGGGGAGTCAGTCATGCCGACGTCGGACGCGATCTCGAACCGGGTGCGCTCGCTGGTCTTCGTGCCGATCCTCGTCGTCGCGGGCTGCGCTCTCGACAGCGGTCCTGTGCCCGGGTCGAGCGACGAGCCGTCCCTCGGCGAAATGCCTGGGCCGGGCGAGATCCCGGTCGGGCACGCGGTCCTTGGCGAGTTCGTGATGCGCGTCGATCCGCGCCAGAAGACGCTGAGCCTTTCGCGGCTCGGTCGCGCCGAAGGTCCGGCCAGGGGGCCAGAGAGCTTTGACAACGTCTCGATCGAGCAGGACGGTAAGCCGGGCACCGGGACGGTGAACAACGTCGAGCTCGTCACCAACAGCATCACCTTCGGGTCGGCGTGCTCCGGCGGCAATCCAGCCTCGTTCTGCGGCAACGTCACCTTGCGCAGCTTCTACACCCGCCCTCTCAACAACGTCTATGTTCAGGTGACGTCGGTGGTCGACGTGAACGGACAGCCACTCTCCACGTTCCACGGCGGCATCAACTCCGACGCTTCGCCCGCGCTCCCCGCGACGCAGCTCGACGCGAGCCAGGGGCTCTGGCGCCACCCGCCGACCGGGGCCTCGCCGAATTTCCTCGGCACCACCGCGACGTCCAACTCCTGGCCTCGCAACTGGGTCTTCGCCGATCCCGACGGCGCCACGACCACCATCACCCTCCGCGTCGTGGCCTCGTTGACGTACCAGGACTACGTGAAGTCGACGTCGACCGCGGCGTTCATCGACGCGTGCACCCTGGCCGGCGGCGTCACCCACACCCTCGCCACGGCCAGCAACACAGCCACGATGCCCTTCGCCTTCACCTTCTATGGCGTCAGCGGGACGACCCAGGTCACCTACAACCGAAACGGGGTCTTCTCGTTCGGCGCCAACGCCCCGCCGACCGGCGACAATGGCACCGTTGGCAACTACACCTTCAAGAACAAGGGGCTCCCCGAGAACCCGGCGGTGGTCTCGACGAGCCCGGCCGCCTACGCGTTCTGGGACGGCCTCAACGGGAACCCCGGCGCCCTGGTCTGCCATGGCACCTCCGGCGCGGCGCCCAGCCGGAAGTTCGTCATCACCTGGAAGAACCTCAAGGGCTTCAACGATCCCGACAACTCCACCAACCTCACGTTCTCGGCGATCATGAGCGAGGGGATCGACACCATCGACTACGTGTACAGCACCATGACCGGCGCGGCGGGCAACGACACCGTCTATCCGGCGATGACCAACGTCCAGCGCGCCGCCGGAAAGAACGCGGTCATCGGCGTTCAGGGCCCGAACGGAGCGGTCAACATCTCGACCCCGTTCCCGGCGTCGATTGGCGGGATCGCCATCGCCGGCGGCACGAAGTTCCGCTTCACGCCGGTGCCCTGAAATAACCCCGGGGGTTGTCGTCGGTCGACGTCAGCCTCCGAGGCTCGCCGCCATCTCGGCGAAGAGCGCTGTCCAGTCCACGTCGCCGTACCCCTCGCCGAAGCGGGCCACGACCACGTCGCGGTCCCTGTCGACGAAGATGTATTGCCCGTTGTAGCCCTTGGCGAAATAGCAGCGGCCGTCCAGGGTCCAGAACCACTGATAGCGGCCGCGCTTCACCGCTCCATCGGTGGTGTGCACCACGCCGGCGACCGGATCCTCGGCCAGCGTTTGCTTCACCCATTGCTCGGAGATCACCGCCCTTTCGTGGATGCGGCCTCGGTGCTGGAAGAGGACGCCGAGCCGGATCAGATCGCTCGCGCTGGCGCTCAGCCCGCCGGAGAGCTTCTCGATCCCGCTCTCGGCGCTGTCGAGATCCCACATCGCCGGCCGCTCCGCGCCGAGCGCGCTCCACAGCCGCTCCTCGAAATAGCTCGCGACCGTCCGCTGCGCGAGCCGGGGCATCAGCGCTTCCCAGAGGAGCTGAACGTTGATGCTGCCGTATTGATAGTGGGTGCCGGGCGGCGAGGTGACGTTGAACGTGTGAGTCCAGGATCGCAGATCGGTGGTGTAATAGAGCACCGCGCCGGAGACGGACTCCTCCTCGAAGTCGATCCCCGACGTCATCCGCAGCAGGTGATCGAGGGTGATCTCGCTGTACCCCGGGCGATCCGCGAGCGAAGGGACGAAGTCCACCAGGCGCTGCTGGGTCGAGGCAAAGAGGCCATCTTGCTGCGCGCACCCCATCAGCACGGCCGCGAAGGTCTTGCTCATGGAGAAGCAAGGCAGGCGCGTCTCGGCCGTGACTCCACCCCAGTAGCGCTCGTACACCAGGACGTCGTGATGGAGCACCAGGAGCGCGCGCGTGTCGTTCTTCGAGACCAGCTCCTCGAACGAGGGGAACGTCGCGCTGCGCGATCGCCGCATTGCAAAGGCGATTTGCTCGGGTCTTCGCTCGAGCGGCACCGGGAGGGGCGACGCGGCCACCGCGCGGTGATCGAAATAATTCGCGGACGCCAGGCTGGGAACATTGAAGTAGAAAATGCGCGAATAGACGCATGAAAGGCACGGTAGCGAGAGAGCCAGGGTGATCCCGCTCAGCCGTCCGCGCCACCGACTCGCGCGGAGATCCCTTGTTGTGAGGTGCGCTGTGTCCTCGCCCGGCCTGTCCGTGGTTCTGATTGGAATCGCCTTGATCGTGGGAGCAGATTGCGGCCCGGCGCTCACCGGCACCATTCGTGCCGCTTCGAGATCGCCCGGGGATCCACGGCGATCTCGGTAGAACGGCGCGCCCCGCGGAGCAAGGCCCGTGAGGCGGATTTGCGGCGCGGGGGCATTTGTGCCGGGCGCCCTTCAGCGAGCGCAATGGCCGGGCCGGGCTCCTCGATCACAAAAAAGATCGCGGAGACGATCTCCTTCTCCGCGCGGACGTTGGGAGGCGCTCGCGTCCGTGCTATCCAGCGCGCGTGATGGATGAAGCCCCTCCGGCCGCGCGACCCCGCGCTCGCCTCCGCCGTGTGATCCGTGCGCTGCTCGTCGGCCTCGGCGCCGTCTCCGCGCTCGGCCTCGCTCTCCCGGCCTCCGCCGCGCCCGGCGCGAAGAAGCCCGGCGCGACCAAGAAGGCCGCCAAGGCGGGCGATGGAAAGGGAGGAGGGAAGGGCAAGGGCAAGGGCGATGGAGGCCAGAAGAAGGCCAGTAAATCGCCTGCGGTCGCGCCGGTCGCGCCGGTCACCGAGGCCGCCGCGAAGGCGACCGCGGCGCCGGCGACCCAGCCCGCCGAGGTCACGGTCGCGCTCCAGATCCAGCGCGCCACGCTCGACAACGGCCTGCGCGTCGTGCTCAACCCCGACCACACCTCGCCGACGATCGCCGTCGCCGTGGCCTACGACGTCGGCTCGCGCAACGAGGAGCACGGCAAGAGCGGCTTCGCCCACCTCTTCGAGCACATGATGTTTCAGGGCAGCAAGAACGTCGAAAAGGGCGGGCATTTCCGGCTGATCTCGGCGCACGGCGGCCAGCTCAACGGCACCACCAACCCCGACCGCACCAACTACTTCGAGATGCTCCCCGAGAACGAGCTCGCCCTCGGGCTCTTCCTCGAGGCCGATCGGATGAAGTCGCTCGACATCAGCGAGGCCAACTTCGAGAACCAGCGCAAGGTCGTCCAGGAAGAGTACCGGATGCGGGTCTCCAACTCGGCCTATGCCCCGAGCGAGATCCGCCTTGAAGAGCTGGTGTACCAGGGATACTGGCCTTACGAGCACAGCACCATTGGCTCCATGGCCGACCTCGACGCCGCCAAGCTCGACTCGGTGGGCGACTTCTTCCAGCACCACTACGGGCCGAACAACGCCGTGCTCTCCATCGCCGGCGACTTCGATCCGGCGCAGGCGCTGGTGCTCGTTCATCGCTACTTCGACGGCGCCGCGAAGATCACCGCAACGCCGTTCGAGGCCGTGGTCTTCCCCGAGCAGACCAGCCAGCGCACCGCGGTGGTGAAGGACGACAACGCGCGCACGCCGGGCCTCTTCTACGGCTGGGCGATCCCCGCGAACCGCACCGTCGATCACTACGCGCTCGAGGTGGCGGCCTATCTGCTCGGCCAGGGCGAGAGCTCCCGGCTGCACCAGCTCCTCGTCCGCGACAAGGAGGTCGCGCTCACCGCCTCGGCCGGGACCGAAGACCGGCGCGGCGCCGACATCTTCACCATCAACGTCAAGCTCGCCGAGGGGCGCAAGACGGCCGACGTGGCCAGCCTGGTCGAGGGCGAGATCAAGGCCCTCTCCACCCGCGGCCCCAACGACGCCGAGATCGAGAAGGCTCGCCGCCAGATTCAAACGGGCCTCGTCCTCTCCATTCAATCGAACGGCGCGCGCGCCCGCAAGCTCGCCGATTACGAGCTGTTCTCGGGCGACGCGACCCGGTGGAACGGCGAGCTCGGGAAGTACCTCGCGGTCACCAAGGACGACGTGAAGCGCGTCGTGACTCAGTATCTCGGGCCGACCCGCCGCTCGATCGTCGAGACTTATCCGACCGAGAGCGCCGACGCGAAGAAAGAGGCCGTGGCCCCGAAGGCCGCTGCCGCCGCGGGCACGCCGAAGCCCGCGCACGCCGCGACGCCGCCCAAGGGGAAGAAGGCCGCCGCGAAGGACGCCAAAGCGAAGAAGCCCGCCGCGGGCACGAAGAAGAAGCAATGAGCACCATCAAGGCACTCTCGCGTATCGCCCTCCTGGTCGGCCTCGTCGCCGGCTGCTCGACCACCACGTACAACCTGCCTCCCCCGCAGCAGAACGTGGTGATCCCGGTCCAGAACACGGTGCCAGTCCCCAAGGTGCCTGTGGTGGTCAAGGAGGCTCCGCCGGAGAGCGGGCCGGCCAAGGAGTATCGCTTTCCGAAGGTGACGTGGGCCGAGCTCGCCAACGGGCTCAAGGTCGCCACCATCCCGATCAAGGCGCTCCCCCTCGTGCAGATCCGCGTGGTGGTGTCGGGCGGCAAGGCCGCCGACGGCGAGCGACCGGGCCTGGCCTCGCTCACCGGCGATCTGCTCGAAGCGGGCGGCGCGGGGCCGTTCTCCAGCAAAGATCTGGTGAACCGGATCGAGTCGCTCGGCGGAAACCTCGGGATCGAGACCTCGTTCGACAGCACCGAGCTCTCGCTCTCGGTCACGCGCGATCACCTGGCCGACGCGCTGGGCCTGCTCGGGACCATCGTCCGCGAGCCGCGCTTCGACGCCGCCGAGTTCGGCAAGCTCAAGAAGCGCGAGACCGAGCGCACCGCCGACTCGGCCCGCACCAGCGGCGCCTGGGGCGCCTCGATGGTGCTCTATCGCGATCTCTTCGATCTGCCCTCGGATCACCACCCCTACGCCTCGTACGACGCCACGAAGGCCGAGATCGAGCGGATCACCGCGGCCGACTGCCGCGCTCTCCACAAGCGCCTCTTCGTGCCCAGGAACGCCTTCGTCGTCGTCGCCGGGGACACCACGCCCGAGGCCGCCAAGGCCTTTGCCGAGAAGGCCTTCGGGGCCTGGCGCGGCGGCGAAGCGCAGGTGATCTCGTTCACCGATCCCAACCCGCCGAGCGGCCTCAAGATCACCGT